>JAEEHO010000195.1 GCA_016280845.1 Paludibacteraceae bacterium
GACGAGCCGACCAACCACTTGGACGCAGAGAGTATCGACCGATTGGAGAAAATACTGCAAGACTACGAAGGAACAGTTATCTGCGTTACGCACGACCGTTATTTCCTGGATCACGTAGCCGAATGGATTCTGGAGTTGGATCGCGGCGAAGGTATTCCATGGAAAGGCAATTACTCGGGTTGGTTGGAACAGAAAGCCGCCCGTATGGCACAAGAGGAGAAACAAGCCAGCAAGCGTCGCAAGACTCTGGAACGCGAGTTGGAATGGGTACGCATGGCGCCGAAAGCACGCCACGCCAAGTCTGCAGCCCGTTTGAATGCATATGACAAGATGTTGAACGAAGAGCAGCGTGAACGCGAGGAGCGTTTGGAGATCTTCATTCCGAACGGTCCGCGTTTGGGTAACAAGGTTATAGATGCAGAGGGCGTTGCCAAATCGTTTGGCGACCGCGTGCTGTTCCATGATATGAATTTCGTACTGCCGCCTAACGGCATTGTAGGTGTGATTGGTCCGAACGGAGCCGGTAAGACTACCCTCTTCCGTATGATCATGGGCATGGAGAAAGCCGACAAAGGTACGTTCAGCGTAGGCGAGACAGTCAAGATTGGCTATGTGGACCAGCAACACTCCAATATCGATCCGGAAAAGACCGTATTCCAGACCATTGCCAACGGAACAGAGTTCATCCGCGTCGGCGGCAAAGAAGTGAATGCACGCGCATACCTGAGCCGATTCAACTTCACCGGCGCAGACCAGGAGAAGAAGTGCGGCGTGCTGGCGGGCGGTGAGAGAAACCGCTTGCATCTGGCCCTTACGCTGAAGAGCGAAGCCAATGTGCTGTTGCTGGACGAGCCGACCAACGATATAGATGTTAATACGCTGCGTGCGTTGGAGGAAGGTCTCGAGGCCTTTGCCGGCTGCGCCGTAGTTATCAGCCACGACCGTTGGTTCCTAGATCGTATCTGCACGCACATCTTGTCGTACGAAGGCGACGGCAAGGTCGTTTGGTACGAAGGAAGTTATTCGGAATTTGAGAACTGGAAACAATCGCTAATTAGTTGATGTATAAGGCAACAGACAAAATGTGCGACCTGATGGCGCACGAAGAGGAAGCAATACAGATTATCAGCCGATTCGGGTTGAGTATGGGTGTGGGCGATCAGACCATCGAGCAGGTATGTGAAGCGCATGAGTTACACACGCCTACTTTTCTCGGTGTGGTCAATCACAAACTGTTCCGCCAGAAACCGCAAGCGGATACGATTGACTTGCAGACCCTGCAGAAATACCTGCATCAAGCGCACACATACTTCCTTGACTTCCGCCTGCCGCGTTTGCGCCAGGCCATGATAGAAGCCATCAATCCCGCAAACCCGAACAGCCAGATACCTATCCTCATCTTGCGTTGCTTCGACGAGTTTGTGCAGGAGATACGCGTTCATATCGACCACGAGAATGCCGGTATGTACGAGGAGCATGAGCATGACGACCAGCGTATAACGGACAAACTGACCGAGATAAAGAAACTGATCATCAAGTATTATCCCGGCGATAATGCAGAGGGAAGCGAAGAGAACATCATCAGTTACCGCTTGATCAGCGTGATGAGCGACCTGTGGCATACCGAACAGGATTTTGCAGACCACTGCGACATAGAAGACGATATTCTGCGTCCGGCATTGGCTATTGCGGCCGAAGAAAGACGCAAAAAGAATACGCATAGAGAAGAGACAGAGGAACTCAGCGACCGCGAGCGCGATGTGTTGGTGGAATTGGTACGCGGACGAAGCAACAAAGAGATAGCCGATGTGCTGTGCATCTCGACGCACACCGTGATTACCCACCGCAAGAACATCAGCCGCAAACTGAATATCCATTCTACTGCGGGTTTAACCATCTATGCTATTGTGAACAAACTGGTGGATATCAAGAGTTTGGAGAGTTGATATTTGATACACAGAGTGACAACATATATTCGTCAGCACGGATTGCTTGACAAGAGCAAACGGGTGCTGGTGGGAGTCAGCGGCGGTGCAGATAGTGTAGCGCTGCTGGATGTGTTGCACGAGGCGGGGTACAATTGTGTGGCGGCTCATTGCAATTTTCACCTGCGCGGCGAAGAAAGCAATCGCGACGAGGCTTTTGTGCGCAATCTGTGTGCACGAATGGATGTACCGCTGGTACTCACCTCTTTTGACACCGTCGCTTACGCGCGGGCGCACGGCGCAAGCATAGAGATGGCTGCGCGCGAGTTGCGCTATACATGGTTCAATCAAATGGCACAACAAAACGATTGTCAGGCAGTCGCCGTGGCACACCATCAGAACGATCAGGCCGAGACGCTACTGCTGAACCTGCGTCGCGGATGTGGTCTGCGCGGACTGACGGGAATGCGGCCGTTAAGCACCAACGCCTATGCGCCGAACGGAGTACCGATTGTTCGTCCCCTACTCTGCACCACACGCGACTACATAGAGCACTATCTGCGCGACAAAAGACACATGGACTGGGTGAACGATTCAACTAATACGGACACATCCATCACACGTAACGCGATACGCGAACAGCTGCGTGCTTATAGCAAAAGCGAAATAGAGCACATGGCCGAAACGGCAGACCGTCTGCAGGGCTATGTGGATATGATTGAAGGCAAAAATACGCGCGAAGCAGGGCTTGTACGATTATATGAAGATCTTCGCAACTACAACTTCGCGGAAATAGACAAGATTTACGATGCGTTGCAACGCGGCGAGGGCGGCAAAGAGTTTCGCTCTAAGACGCACACGGCAACCATCAAACACGGCAAACTGGAGATAACTCGATGCGACATTACGGAATAATAGGATACCCATTGCACCACTCGTTCTCGGCACACTATTTCAACGAGAAATTCGAACGGGAACAGATTGAGGCGGAATACTCGCTCTACCCGATTGACAACAACGAATGGCAGAAAGCGAACGGCCAAAGGGTGAAAGAGTTGATCGACCGTCTGGACGGGATGAACATCACTTTTCCGTACAAGCAAGCCGTTATTCCGTATCTGGACTGTTTGGACGAGACTGCTAACATGATCGGCGCTGTTAATGTGATCTACAAGCGTGTAGGCTACAACACCGATTGCCTGGGATTCATGGAATCCATACGCCCGCTGCTGCGCAATTATGATACCCGCGCACTGGTACTAGGCACAGGCGGCGCAGCCAAAGCGGTTTGCTATGGGTTGACGAAATTAGGAATCACGCCTACTCTGGTCAGTCGCACGCCGAAAGAAGGGATGCTGGGCTACGACGAGTTGACAGACAATGTGATGACTGCACATACGCTCATCGTCAATTGCACGCCGCTGGGAATGTTACCGGATATAGATTCGTGCCCACCTATTCCGTACGAGAAGATAACGGCACGCCATTTGCTGTTCGATTGTGTCTACAATCCCGAAGAGACACTTTTCCTCAGCAAAGGCAAGGCACAAGGCGCCACCATACACAACGGACTGGATATGCTGACAGGACAAGCCCAAGCAGCATGGAGAATATGGACGTTGTAAAGACGAAGAGACAACTAAATTTGAATATTGAAAAACAAAAGATATGACAAAGAAATTATTTGTACTGCTGGGAGCAGTAATGGTCAGTAGCATGATGCACGCACAACAACTGGTGCGTCAGAATGAGATGGCACTCATCTATTACGCGCCAAAGAACTACGTGGTACTCGATTTTGAGTACAACGTTGAAATACGCGAGGCTGGTCCGTACGCCAAGTACGCCGAGTCGTTGTTGGGTGTGACCAACGCCATTCGCGAAAACAGCAGTTCGTATGTGCTGAACAAAGTGGAGATAGGTTCGCGCACCATAGCAGATACAACGCGCGCACACAAAGTAGTGCCCGAGCAAGGCATACCTACCCAACTGTTGACACTGGACAACCGTGGTCTGTTGGTCGGCTACAACATGCCGTATGAGGCAAAGAACAAACCGCGCCATCAGAAAAACAGCACCAAGCCGGTAGTGACTTACCCTGAGTCTAGGCCATTGACGGACGAGCAATTGGATTTCCGCAAAGAGGAAGACCGCGCAAAAGCTATAGCCAAACAGATATATCGTATCCGCGAGAGCCGTGTCTATCTGCTGGGCGGCGAGGTAGAGCACGCTCCGGCTGACGGCAAGGCTATGCAACTCGTATTGGAGGAATTGAAAGAGGAAGAGACACAATTGGTTTCACTCTTCACCGGTCGTATCACCACACGCACAGAGCACTACGAGGCTACATTCATGCCGGGCGAGAACGGCAAACAAGACCGCGAAGAATGGCATTTGTTCTTCTCGGACGAGAACGGTTTCACACAGCCTGAAAATCTGGACGCAGACACAATAATCGTACGCCTGAACGCATCGTGGCAAACCTACAAGCCCGTAGAGGTTACCAAGAAGAATGCTAAGGCGGACAAGAATGCACCGCAGGCATCACAACTGATTTACAATCTGCCGGGTAGCGCAAACATAACTGTTACATATAGGGACAAGTTCCTGGGCAGCAAAGTACAACCTATTGCACAGTTTGGTATTGACGTGCCGCTGTCACGCGATCTGTTTACTGGCGCTACACTGCCTATCATTCGTTTCAACACACGTACCGGTAATATCGAATCTATTTCCAAATGAGAAGAATCATCTGCATATTAAGTGTTTTACTCTGCACCTTCTGTCTGTCGGCGCAAGAATTGAAATGTACTGTCACTATCAATTCAGACATGATACAAGGCTCGAACAAACAGGTATTCAATACGTTGAAGACCTCCATCGAGGAGTATATGAACCAAAATCGCTGGACAAACATGGTCTTCGCTGAGCATGAAAAAATAGAATGCTCCATGCTGATTGTGGTCAGTAAAGTGGAAGACAATCTGTACACTTGCGAAATGACCTTGCAAAGTCGTCGTCCTGTGTATGGAACAACCTACACAACGCCTCTGCTGAATTTCAAGGACAAAGCGTTCAACTTTACGTATCAGGAGTACGACCGCATCGAGTATCAGCAAAATCAGTTCACCACTAACTTAACGGCTATGCTGGCTTTCTACTGCTATCTCATCATCGGTCATGATATGGACAGTTATCAACGTCTGGGCGGCACGCCGTTTTTCCAGCAATGCGAGGATATCGTTAATGCGTGTCAATCGGCCAGCATGGAGGGAACCGAACAGACCGGATGGCGTGCCTTCGAGAGCAATCGCAGCCGTTACGCAATTATCAACAACCTGTTGGACGAGGCTTTCCGCAAATATCGCGAGTACTACTACACCTACCATCGTCTCGGTCTGGACGAGATGGCAGCCAACGTGACCAATGGTCGCAATCGTATAGCTGAGGGTATGCCTGTACTGCGAGATTCCTATCGTGCTCGCCCCACAACTTATATTATCAATACCTTCCTTGACGCCAAAGCCGACGAGATAGTGGATATCTTCAAGCGCGGCACGGACAAGGAGAAGAAAAACGTGCAGGAAATACTGATGGATATAGATCCGACACGTCAGAATACCTACGACAAAATAACACAACAAGACTAATGCTCAAGCATTTACACATAGAGAATTACGCACTCATCAGCCATCTGGATATCGATTTCAGTACCGGCTTCTCTGTGATGACAGGTGAAACGGGTGCCGGTAAGACCATCATCCTCGGTGCTCTTGCGCTGGTGATGGGTGCTCGTGCGGACAGCAAAGCCATCACCGATGGCGAAGACCGTTGCACCATTGAGGCTGAGTTCGACGAAGGCATTGTTCGCCGCGAACTGTACCGCAACGGCAAGAGCCGTTCGTTCGTGGATGACGGACTGGTCACATTGCAGGAACTCAAGGAATTGTCCGCACGCCTCATCGATATTCATTCCCAGCACGCCAATCTGTTGCTGGAGAACAATGCCTTCCAACTGAGTGTGGTAGATGCTATAGCCGGCAACGAGTCGTTGCTCGCTACCTACTCCGCCCGTTACGAGGCATGGCAACAGGCCACAAGCGCATTGGCCGATATCAAACGTCTGGCTTCGCAAAGTCGCCAAGACGCAGATTATATTCTATTCCGCTATCAGACGCTGAAGGACGCTAACCTGCAAGAAGGCGAATTGGAAGAACTGGAGGCGGAACACTATCGTCTAAGCAACGCAGAAACGATTCGCACAGCGTTGGAAACAGCCGTTTGCGCATTGACGGGCGAAGGAACGAGCGTAGCAGAACTGCTGCGTCAGTGTCACCTGAATGAGGCTGCGCCGGAACTGCAAGAACGTATCGAAAGTGCGCGTATCGAACTGCAAGACATCAGTCGTGAGGCCGAACGTCTGGCGGAACGCACAGAGATGGACCCCGAACGTCTGCAATGGTTGGAAGAACGCATCGAACTGCTCAATGGCCTTTTACGCAAATACAATGCACAGGATGTGAGTGAATTGATCCGCCAACGTGATGAGTTGGAGCAACAAGTCACTCGATTCGATTCGTTCGACCATGATATCGAACAAGCAGAGAAGGCACTACAGGCACGTACAGCCGAATTGCAAGAGACGGCCGACGCCTTGCGTCACGCACGTCAAGCGGTAACGCCGCAAATCAACGAACGACTCATCAGCGAACTTAAGCGACTGGGTATTGCGCACGCCAACATTGATATGCAGTTCATTGCGCTTGATGATTTCACGCCAAGCGGCAAGGACGAGGTACAACTGCTCTTTGCTGCCAACCTCAACCAGAGTCTGCGACCCGTGAGCGAAGTGGCTTCGGGCGGTGAGATGAGTCGTATCATGCTGTGTGTCAAGGCGCTCATTGCCGGACGCAAAGGACTGCCAACTATCATCTTCGACGAGATTGATACGGGTGTTAGTAGCGATATAGCCACACAGATGGCACATACTATGCGCGAGATAGCGGCTTCGCGTCAAGTGATTGCTATCACCCACCTGCCGCAGATTGCCGCACTCGGAGACACGCATTATCGCGTTTACAAAGCCGATACGGACACGCGAACCGAGACACATATCCGCCTACTCAATGCAGACGAACGAATCAATGAGATAGCTACTATGTTAAGCGGAAAGAACATAACAGATGCAGCTATAGCAAATGCTAAACAACTGATATGCAACCATTAGCGGAACGACTGCGTCCTAAGAATTTGGACGAATACATAGGCCAGAAACATCTGGTAGGCGAAGGAGCTATCCTGCGTCGAATGATTGAGAGCGGTAATCTGTCCTCGTTCATCTTGTGGGGTCCTCCGGGTGTCGGCAAGACCACGCTGGCACGAATTATTGCACACCAGTTGCAACGCCCGTTCTACACACTCAGCGCAGTAACCAGTGGCGTTAAGGAGGTTCGCGATGTGATTGACAAAGCCAAACGAACCGCAAGTATCAACAGCGGACTGTTTGCGCCGACAGACGGACGCAGCCCTATTCTGTTTATCGATGAGATTCACCGCTTCTCCAAGTCACAACAAGACAGCCTGTTAGGAGCAGTGGAAGACGGAACGATTACGCTGGTAGGCGCTACAACCGAGAACCCGAGTTTCGAAGTCATCACCCCGCTCTTGAGCCGTTGTCAAGTCTATGTGCTCAAGTCGCTGGAGAAGGATGATTTGCTCGAACTGTTCAACCGCGCGCTAACACAAGACGAGTATATCCGCAATCTGCATATCGAGGTCAAAGAGACCGAAGCGCTGCTTCGCTACAGCGGTGGAGACGCACGCAAACTGCTCAATATCATTGAGTTGGTAACCAATAGTGGCACAAAAGTGATTGATAACGATACGGTCACCATACAACTGCAGCAGAATCCTTTGGCCTATGATAAGGACGGCGAGATGCATTATGACATCATCTCCGCTTTCATCAAATCGATTCGCGGAAGTAATCCTGATGCAGCTATCTATTGGCTCGCGCGTATGATAGAAGGTGGCGAAGATCCCAAATTCATCGCTCGCCGACTGGTTATTGCTGCCAGCGAAGATATCGGATTGGCTAATCCAAATGCCATGTTGCTCGCCAACACTTGTTTCGATGTAGTCAACAAAGTCGGTTGGCCGGAAGGACGTATTCCTTTGGCAGAAACAACAATATATCTGGCAACATGCAAGAAAGACAACTCAGCCTATATGGCAATCAACCAGGCGCTGGAGAAAGTGCGTGAGACGGGCAATTTGCCTGTGCCGTTGCACCTGCGCAACGCACCAACATCGCTAATGAAAGACCTGGGATATGCCGATGGATACAAGTATCCGCACGATTATCCGGGACACTTTGTAGAGCAACAATACATGCCGGACGAATTGGTCGGAACAACTTTTTGGCACAAAGACAATTGAAAAGATGAAAACTGAAGACTGATGGCCGGTCTATACGTACATATACCTTTCTGCAAACGCCGTTGTCTCTATTGCGACTTTTTCTCCACCACGTTATTGGAGCGTCGCGAGGAGTACGTGCAGGCTGTTTTGCAAGAGATTAACAACCGTCGTGAAGAAGCAGGTGAGCCGATTCGCACCATATATATCGGCGGAGGAACGCCCTCCATGCTGACAGCCGAACAGATACGGACAATCCTGGCTGCTATCGGTACAAAAGATGCTAAGGAAATAACGATGGAAACCAATCCGGGCGATCTGACATCCGAGTATCTGCATGCCATACGCCGAGCGGGAATAAACCGTTTGTCAATCGGTATTCAGTCCTTTAAGGACGAGCTGCTGCAACTGATTGGCCGGAGACATACCGCTACGCAAGCCATCAACGCGGTTCATATGGCGCAAGAGGCAGGCTTTGACAATATATCTATCGACCTGATGTACGCCTTGCCGACGCAAACAATGACGCTATGGGAAGAAGATATCGAATCGGCCCTACGCATGAATATACAGCATATTTCGTGCTACGGACTGATGTACGAAGACGGTACTGCTCTTTCGCATATGCGCGATACAGGCGACATAGAGCCGATAGACGAAGATACTGAGAATAAGATGTATGATGTCCTATGCTGTCGATTGAAGCAAGCGGGTTTTACGCACTACGAGGTCAGCAATTTTGCGTTACCGGGCTATGAAGCCAAACATAACAGCAGTTATTGGAACGGCACACCTTATGTAGGCATAGGCGCAGGCGCGCACTCGTACGTAGGCCACACACGCAGCTGGAATCCAAACGAAATAGATGCCTATATCAACGGAATAAAACAGAGCAACTTGGTACGCGAAAGCGAACAACTGTCCGACACAGATTTATACAACGAACACATCATGCTCGGCCTGCGAACTTGTCAAGGAATATATGTTGACAAAACCCCGATAAAACCCCGACAAAACCCCGATCCGCTCACGAGCGGCTTACGAGACGATAACGGGACGATAGCGAGACTATGTGGAGAAGGTTTGCTTCGCTTGACAGAAGACCGCAGAATAGTTGCCACACAAAAAGGACTACATGTCCTAAATAGTATAATAACGGAACTAATGACAGAATAAATAAAAACAACATAGATATGACTAAAAAACCTTGGTACAAAGTATTTCTAATTTGGTTTTGGGGCCTCTTTCTCGGAGGAATGCTGGCTGCGTTCCTTGTCATCTGGCTCATCACAAAAGGTGCGTTGGGCTATTTGCCGCCGTTGGAAGAACTGCAGAACCCGAAAAACTCGTTTGCAAGTGAGGTCATCTCGTCCGACATGGTCTCTCTGGGACGATATTACCGTTACGAAAACCGCGTGGGCGTACAGTATGACGATTTGTCACCGCTATTGATTAAAGCGCTGATAGCCACCGAAGATGCACGTTTCTACGACCATACAGGCGTGGATCTCAAATCGATGTTCCGCGCTATATTGAAACTCGGTCGCGCAGGTGGTGGTAGTACACTAACCCAACAATTGGCAAAACAATTATGGTCGCCTCGCGCCAACAATATCGTTGAACGCGCGATGCAGAAACCTATCGAATGGGTTATCGCTACCAAATTGGAGCGTCTCTATTCAAAGGATGAGATTCTGTTGATGTACCTCAATCAGTTTGATTTCCTCTACAATGCCGTTGGTATACAAACGGCTTGCCAAGTCTATTTCTCCACTACTCCGCAAGATCTCAAACTCGAGCAGGCAGCCATGCTGGTCGGTATGTGTAAGAACCCGTCGCTCTATAATCCTGTGCGCCATCCGGTACGTGCCAAAGGCCGTCGCGATGTTGTGCTCAGCCAGATGGAGAAATACGGCTATATCGATGAAGCCACCCGCGATTCGGTTGCTCAGATTCCGCTCGAACTCAACTATAGCTCGGTAGACCACAAACTGGGTATCGCACCGTATCTACGTGAGTATCTGCGCGGTGTATTGACTGCTAAAGAGCCTAAACCGGGCGACTACGCCGAGTGGGCGAAACTGCAGTACCAACTCGATAAATGGCAGTGGGAAAACAACCCGTTGTATGGTTTCTGCGAGAAGAACACCAAGCCGGACGGCTCCAAATATGATATTTACCAAGACGGTCTGAAGATTTACACGACCATCGATTCACGTATGCAGCGTTACGCAGAGGAGGCTGTCAGCGAACACATGCAAGAGCAACAGAAGGCTTTCTTCCGCGAACTGAAGCACAAGAAGAACGCTCCTTTCTCACGCTCGCTAACCCAAAAGGAAATTGATGGTATCATGAATCGTACTATGCGTCAAACCGACCGTTACCGTGCTATGAAGAAAGCAGGCGCAAGTGCCGATGAAATCGAACAAAGTTTCATGACACCACGCGAGATGCAAGTCTTCACATACGATCGCGGACTGATAGATACGGTGCTCTCACCGTACGATTCCATCAAGTGGCTCAAGAGTTACTTGCGTTGCGGATTTATGTCGATGGATCCGCACACAGGCCATGTCAAAGCATATGTCGGCGGACCTAACTTCACTCATTTCCAGTACGATATGATTACCAAGGGTCGTCGTCAAGTGGGTTCTACCATCAAGCCGTATCTCTATACACTCGCTATGGATGAAGGTATGTGGCCGTGCGAAACAACCGTCAACGAACCTATCACGCTCTATGATGCTACAGGCAAAGAATGGAGTCCGCGCGATACGCACGACAAGTACCAGGGTGATACCGTCACGCTCACATGGGGTCTGAAGAATTCCAGCAACTGGATTGCCGCTTACCTCATGTCGCTTTTCACACCGGAACAATTGGTTAAGATGATGCGCTCGTTCGGTATCCAAGGTCAAATCGATCCTGTAGTGTCACTTTGTCTCGGTCCGTGCGAAGTGAGTGTTGAGGAAATGGTGGGAGCATACACCACTTTTGCAAACAAAGGTATCCGTATCGAGCCGCTCTATGTGACACGTATTGAGGATAATAACGGTAATGTCATAGGCATCTTCACACCTCGAACGCATGAGATCATCAGCGAAACGACATCCTACAAGATGATCTATATGCTTCGCGCCGTCATGGATGGCGGTACCGGTTCACGTGTGCGTTTCAAGTATGGTGTCAATGCGCCTATGGGCGGCAAAACAGGAACCACCAACAACAACTCGGACGGTTGGTTCATGTGCTTCACTCCTTCCATCGTCTGCGGTACGTGGGTCGGCGGCGAAGACCGTGGCATACATTTTGATAACATGGCAGAAGGACAAGGTGCCTCTATGGCACTGCCTATCAATGCCTTGTTTATGAAGAAAGTGCTGGATGATCCGGAGTTGGGTTACAACCCGAACGAGCAGTTCGATATACCTAAGTGGTTCAACGCCAATGCTGGTTGCCGCTAATCAGGAAACAGAAAGACGACATAATCGTTCGAGTAGATAAGAGTGCAGAAAGCATATAGAAACATATTTATCCTTTGTCTGTTGACCCTCAGCGCGGCAGTCTTTACTCCCGCTAAGGCGCAGATGAATACCGATCGCATTACTGCCATCGGGCGTAATGCTTTGTATTTTGAGGACTACGTGCTTTCCATTCAGTATTTCAATCAAGTCATTCGTCTCAAGCCATACTTGAGCGAACCGTATCTCTATCGTGCTATCGCAAAGATTCAGTTGGAGGACTACCAAGGTGCACTCCGCGATTGTAATGCCGCGTTGGAACGTAATCCGTTCTCTCCCGGCTGCTATTATGCACGAGGATTTATCTATTGTCGGTTGGAACAATGGGAAGAAGCCGAGAAAGACTATAACGAAGCGCTGCATTTCTCACCCGAGAACCGCACGTATATATTATTACGTGCGGATGTACGTGCGCAGCGCAAGCGTTACAACGAAGCGCTGGAAGATGTGGATGCCCTACTCCGCCGCGAACAGCAGTCTGCCACTCTGTGGAGCGAACGCGGACGCATATGTATCTTGAGCAAAGATACTATGGATGCTCTTGATGCCTTCACACAGGCCGCTAAGTATGACAAACTGAGCCCTGCCGTTTGGTCAGCACTCGGTGTTACCAACCTCATGCTCAATCATGAGGATGAAGCCTACGCACAATTAACCCAAGCTATCAATCTTGGTTCCAAATGGGCAGGCGATTATATCAACCGAGGTCTCATTCACTACCATCGCCATAATTATCGCGGAGCGTTGGCTGACTACGACCAAGCCGTTCGCTTGGCTCCTAACGAAGCAGACAGTTATTACAACCGAGGTATTATGCGTCAAGAGGTAGGCGATTACAATAATGCACTCGATGACTTGGATAAAGCGATTGATTTGGCTCCCGAGCGGACCGAAATGCGCTATCAACGTGCCCTGATCAAGATGCAACTCAAGCAATGGCGCGGTGTGATAAGCGATTTGGATCAACTCATTGCCCGTTACCCGTACTTCTTGCCCAGTTATTACTTGGCAGCCCAAGCCAAAACGCAAATGGGCGACCAAGTAGGCGCATACAAATACCGCAAACAGGCACACGATCTGGAGGAACGCAAAGATGAGATTCAGACTCAACAAGCGCAGCCCAATACCGACTTAGTCGTGGCTGAAGCACAGCCGCAGAAAAAGGACCACCGCAAGGAATTCTCCGCACGCACGGCGCAAAATCAACAAGAGCCGACCGAGGAAGACCAAAAATATGATTCCGAGACACGCGGTTCGGTTCAGAAACGCTATCAGGATGTGGTCAACGAACCGAATATAACGCTCAGTTACTATAGCCAGGATCAAAGCCTGCGTCGCACAAACTACTATCATGCATCGGTTGACCAACTCAACCATAGCGAAGCGTTACCGGCAGCCTTGCGTTTTGCGGTGCAGGAATTATCGCTCACTGCCGAGATGGTCGATCTGCATTTCTCGGAGATCACGCGCCTGACGCAACTGATAGATATGGCTCCAACGCCGATACTCTATTTCTCGCGTGCCATCGAGTTTGCTATCGTTCAGGACTACGCCGATGCCATAGAAGATTGCACACGTGCCCTGCGTACATCCGAGAACGACAAACAGTTGCAAATCATTGCTACATTCTGCCGCGCTAATTGGCGCTATCGTTTGTTGGAATACCAACGTTCGACTGGTGAGAAAGAAATAACGCAATCGATGGACTTCGATATCATGCAACATGACTACGACCAAGTTATCCGTCTGCAACCGGATTTCTCCTTCGCCTATTACAACAAAGCCAATATTCTCTGCGCTCAACGCGAATGGAAGGACGCTATAACCAATTATACCCGAGCCATTGAGCAAGACAACGACTTCGCGGAAGCCTACTTCAATCGCGGCTTGACGTACATCTATATCGGCGAGAATGAAAAAGGTATGACCGATCTGAGCAAAGCGGGCGAATTGGGTATATACCAAGCATACAATCTGATTACACGCTTCAAATGAAACGAACGTTATACATAGTACTCTTTTTGTTGTTGGCTATTGGTTCACACGCTCAATTGTTGTATGAAGTTAGCGGCCGTTCCAGCAAGCAGAAATCCTACATACTGGCCACCAACCGATTGGTCAACATGCAGTTTCTGGACACTATCCCGAATGTCTTCAAATGCTTCAATAGTTGCAACAAAGTGCTGACCGAATTTGCCATGCAAGACTATGAAGCCATAGCCGCCCTGCGCCACGCAGCCTTACTGCCCGACTCTATTAAATTGGATAATTTTTACAGCGAAAGCGAGTATTCGCTTATTGACAATGCCCTTCGCATCAACCTCGGACTCGGAATGGATAAGTTGTGTCGTATGAAACCATCCTATCTGACGGAGATGTTTCGTGCCGAACTGATGAAACAATGGTTGCACTACGATGAGCAACAATCGATGGAAAATTTCTTTGAAGCAGTTGCCGCAGAACGCAATATACCGATAGTCGGGTTGGACAATATAGGTGAGACCATGTATATGCTTTTTGACCGTGAACCGTTCCACTGGCAATGCAAAGAACTGCTCAAAGTGATTGAGTATCCCGAGAACGAAGTAAAACAAGAACGTGCGTTGCGCGAAATGTACCTAAATGGACGCTTGTCCGACATGGCTTACCAAGTGGAAGGACCGGACAACAAAACCAGCATCTCCTACTCCGACTATAAGGTTTATTGCCAGCGCAATCAGCAGTGGGTCAAGCGATTGCAACCATACTTACTTGAAGGCGGTTGTTTCATCACGCTGAACGCTATCTTTTTGGGCGGAGAAAAAGGATTGCTCCAACAACTGCGCTCAGCCGGCTATCGTGTCCGTCCTGTCAACCGTGGACTGATACAGAAAACCAATATACAGCTCGAACCACTACCGGAGAGGCCTGTTGAACTAAGTAATTAATAGAATACTAACATACTAAATTTTACTACAATGAAAAAGTCTATGTTATTATGCGCTATGGCATTGTTTGCCGCGCTAAACATGAACGCCGCGCAAGGCAAATTTATTCACGTGGACAACACTACGTACAAAAACCTGAAACCGCAACTTGCTTTCAACCAAGAGCATCAGAATGGTGAGGATGTAACTACCCTGCTCCTTTGGACTGTTAACACCAACCAGTACAACGAGTTCTCAGAGTCTTCGCGTCTGTTGGTTCGTTTCTCCGATGACTCGACCGCACGTTTGGAAAGAGTTCCGGGATCGGACATTAAGAAGGACAAGTGGACGACCAAGAATGGCAAGGCCACAATGACCTATTACAAGACCATCACCACATACAAGATGAACATGGAGTTCACCGGCAAACTGCAGAGTGGTGCGACCATCGTCAAACTGCGTATTGTTTACAAGGACAACGAAGCTAAGGACTACGAGATTTCAGAAGGTTATCGTCAGAAACTGCGCGAAGACCTGCTGCGCTCGTACAACGAGGCTACAGACAAGAACCGCAAGAGCACAACTGATTTGAGCGACGAAGATTTTTAAAGGGAAGTAGATTTCTAAGTGAAACGAATATTATTCATACTGTTTTTTGCGTTAGGGTGTACTTGCGCTGCTTTTCCGGTTGCGCTAAGTATGCGTGCTTTGGCTGATTCGCTCAATGCCTTCACCGGCTTTTCGCCGGCGTGGTCACCGTCTGTACGAGTCAAGAACCTGCGCGTTAACGGCAACAATATCACAGTTCGCACCAACAGTATTCTCAGCGATGTCAATTGGACACCGGAGAATGTTGCGCTGGTCAAGCGCAAAGTGAGCAAATGGATGTTGGGCAACACAAACGGCAAAGTTGAGATTTGGACGGGCAAGATACTGATAGACAGTCTTATCACCGATTGTAGTCGTGGAGTGATGGTAGTCGGCAAGCACAAGGATCTGACCGACAAACACATTGCTCTTTGGCCCAGCCACGGTATCTATTACAACAGAGACCGCGACCAGTGGATTTGGCAGCGTGCGACTCTATGGACCACCGTCGAAGATCTCTATAGTATGGAGTACGTCCGCCTTGTCAAACAAATGTTGGAGAACGCAGGTGCAGAAGTCTATATGCCGCGTGCAGACCTCAGTCACGATGAAGAAGGTGTGTCCGGCATGCCGCGTTGGACCGAAGGAGCACGCTATTGGATGATGCGCAAAGGCTATCCTTCTACGCTCTGGGACTTGTACGAAGGCAATGAGTACAAGGACGATATGAAATGTCGCGGAATGTGGGTCAATTACCTGACCGGAGGTAGCCCTGTCAACCCTGACCAACAAGGCAAAGGTATTCCTATTGATCTTTGTCTGGCTTTCCATACCGACGGTCAAGATAGCGGAGACGACAATACTATCATCGGCACACTATGTATCTATACGGCTAGTGACGATGATAACAAGAAGACATTGGGCAACGGCGAAGACCGTCAGAAAGTCAACCGTAATCTGGCAGACTGGATTCAGACGCAGATAACCAACGACTTGCGTGCATATATACCACATTGGACTCGTCGCCAGTTGCACGAAGCTAACTATTGCGAATCACGTGTACCGGTGGTGCCGAGCGTATTGCTCGAACTGCTAAGTCACAAGAATTTCGCCGACATGCACTATGGACTCGATCCAAAATTCCGTCAAACCGCAGCACGCGCCGTCTATAAAGGTATGCTGCGCTATCTGGTTGGCAAATCGGCGGTTGTACAACCATTGCCTATCGAGCAAATAGCTATAGACCGCGATGGCACACTGCGTTGGACTCCTACCAACGACCCGTTGGAAAAAACAGCCAAGCCGACCTATTACATGGTCTATACACAAGAGGATGACGGCGAATGGGATGTCCAGCAAGTGAACAAAAAGACTGAACTGAAGTTGAATTTGAAGCGCGGCGTACGCTACAACTGCTACGTCGTGGCTGCTAATGCCGGCGGTTTGAGTCTGCCAAGTCCTACGGTCAGCGCATATATCAGCCACAAGGAAGATGCGCCATGCATGCTCATAGTGGATGCTTTCAATGATGTCTATGGTCCCGAATGGTTTGCTTGCGAGGACTACGCCGGTATAGTTCCGGGCAGTTACGCTTGCGAAGATCGTTTCAGTTGCGCCTATGTAGGCCAACAATGGGACTTCCGTCGCAGCAGTCAATGGGTGGATGACGACAATTGCGGATGGGGCGATTGCGACCGCGATCATGCCGGACAGTTGACCATCGGCAATACGCACGACTACCCTGCGTTGCACGGCCGTGTGCTACAGCACCATCGTATCAGTTACGTCAGCGGTACTTCAGAATTGGCGCAATGGGATAGCGCGTTCAATGCTGTGGATATAGTGCTTGGACGCCAGCGCCAGCCGTTAGATTCCACTTTACGCCGACGGATAGAGACCTATCTCGCTCAAGGCGGACGTTTGCTGCTGAGCGGAGAAAACATGAGCCGCGTGGATAACGAGTGGCTCAAGCAGAATCTGCATTTCTCACCACGTGCGGGCCATGCTACCCGTTCCGGAGAGATTGCCGCTGCTCATCACAAGGTGACCTATCAGTTGGAGATGCAGCCCAACGACCGACATATCTTCTGCCCTACACCAGAGGCTATCCAGCCTTACGGAGACGGAGCCATACGCATTGCCCACTATGTAGACAAACGCTGTGACGCAGCTGTGGGATGGAAGAGCAACGACACCAACTCACGCACGCTCGTATGGGCTTTCCCACTCGAAGCAACTACTGATTTTGACCGCATCTATCACTTTTCGATTAGATGGCTTTTGCAAGAATAGAACTAAATGAAGAAGAAAAATTTACCCCTTATTGAGAATGTAGAAATAACCGGCGTTGCTGCCGAAGGAAA
>JAEEHO010000196.1 GCA_016280845.1 Paludibacteraceae bacterium
TGAGCGTGGAGCACTCATCGCTGTTCTGCTCCTTGATAGCACGTGCCAGTTGCGGCGCTGCGATAGCGGTAACCGAGCGATAAGGCACACTGACCATAACTGCCATATAGGTAGCAATGGCAAAGATACCGGTACTGTCCAGACCCATCTTGGCCGTTACGAAGAACGACGAGAGAGTAGGAGCGAGTGTCGAGGTGAGAGCAGAGACAATCAGAAAACCGGTGTACACCAGATAGCGGCGCACGAGTGGCCGGTTGGCACGCAGAAACGTCCAGTCAGGACGCAGACTGATGTGCTTGAGTGAGAAAAAGTAGCAGAGATTAATCAGTGCTGCAACGGCATAGTTGATACAAATACCAACAACCAAACCGTCCAGCGAGAGAACGCGGAAGGCATAGAGCAGATAGAGAATCAGCAAGCCGACGCGTATGATCAGTTCGCGTACTGCGCGCGGTATGACAATGTGCATCAATACATTGCAAGTGTTCTCGTAGATGCCCTGATAGAGCATGAAGAACGCCAGCGGCAGAACGAAATAGTAGTAGTCTACAAAGAGCGGCGACTTATCGCCAAACCATGCGCCGAGAGGCACGCGGCACGCCCAATAGATGAGCGCAAACAGGACAAACCCGATAAATGGCATTACCAACGCCCAGAAAAAGAATCCGTGGTCCTCATCGCTGTCCTTCTCGCGAAAATAAGGATAGAAACGGATGATGCTGGCGTTGGTGCCCAGTTGAGCCAGTCCGGTGAAAAGAACTGCGGCATCAATAAGCACTCGCGCCAACCCGATTTCCTCAGCAGTGAGGAAACGGGTTAACACGAAGAACGTGGTGACGATACCTACCGCGATTCCGAGGTAGGTAACGACTGTGCCACGTATAGATTGCTTAGCGATTACGCCCATTATTACTTAACTTCCAGTAACTCAACCTTGAAGATAAGAGTAGCGTACGGAGGAATAGACTGACCTGCGCCACGCTCGCCATAGCCCAACTCGTACGGGATGTAGAGCTTGTAGATCGAGCCAACAGGCATCAGTTGCAGCCCCTCGGTCCAACCTTTGATAACGCCATTGAGCGGGAACTCGATAGGTTCGCCGCGTTGGTAGCTGCTATCGAAAACAGTGCCGTCGATGAGTGTACCCTCATAGTGAACCTTAACGGTAGATTCAGCAGTCGGCTTTTTGCCCTTGCCGGCCTTGATAACCTCGTACTGCAAACCGCTCTCGGTAGTCTTAACACCATCGCGGAGTGCGTTCTCCTGGAGGAACTTCTCGCCGGCAGCCTTGGTTTCGCCGTACTTCTTGTTGTTGATAACAGCGTCAACATATTCGCCTGCAGCCTTCATATCGAATTGCTCGGTATAATCGTACAGACCGTTGATGAAACCTTGCTTGATCATATCGTAGTTGGTCTCCAGACCTTCGATACCCAGCAAACCGGTCGGTTCTTGCTCGCGAATAGCCTTACCGATATTCTTAGCCATGCTAACCAATTGTGGATTGCGGAGATCGAGCTTCAGACCTTTGTTCACATTGTCGATGAACTCGCTGATACCGTTGCCGGTGCTGTCGTCAGTCAGAATGTATGCTCTGATCTGAGCGCCGTTGAGCAGACCGAAAGCGTAGTTGAGTGAGTCGTTGTACGACTTGAGCGCTACAGTCTTAGCTTTCTTCGGGCACTTAGCGGTGATAGCTTTGGCAGCCTCGCCCTCAGCCTTGTTCTGGTAAGCCTGCATGAAGAATGTCTCTGCGTCAGCATTTGCCATAACGGTGGTGTCTTCGTAGAGAGCGTTAACCAAGCCCTGGAAATAGAGCTTCTCGTTGATACCCCAAGCCTTGTTCTCAGCCAGACCTTCCTTCTCGAATTTCTTAGCCGAGATACCTACCTGACGACCGGTCTGAGCAATCTTGCTCAACTCTTCTTCCTTGTCGAGGTAAGATTTCTCGAGAGCATCGATAAATTCAGCCACAGCCGCATCGCTGCTGTCGTTAGCGAGATAATACTTCTTGATCTGCAGACCATTGAGCAGACCGATTGCATAGTTGACAGAATCGCTCTCGTTGTTGAGAGTAGCATTCTGTGCCTTGTAGCTGTTACCGCAAGAAACCATTGCCATTGCGGCCAGCAATACGATACTAAGTTTTTTCATTGTTTCTTTTTTTTTTGTATTTGTTGAGATAATTGTTTATTCAATACCGAGCAACTCAACGGTGAAGATCAGAGCTGCGTAGGGAGGGATAGAAGCACCTGCTCCGCGCTCACCGTAAGCCAGCTGATACGGGATGAAGAACTTGTATTTGGAGCCTACAGACATCAGTTGCAGACCTTCGGTCCAACCTTTGATAACGCCGTTGAGCGGGAACGAGATAGCTTCTCCGCGCTTGTAGCTGCTATCGAAAACAGTACCGTCGATGAGTGTTCCCTCGTAGTGTACTTTGACCTTATCAGTAGCTTTAGGCTTCTGGCCAAGCGTAGCCTCGATAACCTCGTATTGCAAACCGCTTTCGGTAGTCTTAACGCCTTCACGTTTTGCGTTCTCAGCGAGGAACTGCTCGCCTTCGGCTTTAGCCTTAGTGGACATGTTCATCACATAGTCGATACCTTGCTTGAACTCATCGTAATTGAGTTCCTTCTCTCCGTATTGCATCAGGTATTGTGCAACGGAGGTTCCTAATTGGAAAGATAAACTGTTGTTCATTTATTATTTTGATTGTTGATTGATTATTGCAGCATAGCGCGAGAGATATTTGCCCAAAATGTCAAATTCGAGATTGACCACTGTGCCCTCTTGGATATACTTGAAATTGGTATTCTCGTGGGTGTAGGGAATGATGCAAACCGACACATATCCTTTGTTGTCCTTCACATCCGGTTCGCAGACAGTCAGACTCACGCCGTTGATGGTGACCGAACCTTTGTCCACACAGAAATAACCGCGCTCAATCATCGAGCGGTCGGAGTCGTACGCAAAGCGATAGTACCAACTGCCTTCGGTCTCGCGGACCTCGATGCAGCGTGCGGTTTGATCGACATGGCCTTGCACAATATGGCCGTCAAGTCGTCCTCCCATCATCATCGAACGCTCCACATTGATCCAATCGCCTTCTTTGATCAGGTCGAGATTGGTCAGGCGGAGAGTCTCCTGCATGGCGGTAACGGTATAGAGATCGCCCTCTATCTTGACGACAGTCAGGCA
>JAEEHO010000197.1 GCA_016280845.1 Paludibacteraceae bacterium
GGGATGTGTTCCCCAGCCCAAACACCTGTTTCCCCATTAGCACTCGGAGAGGGAGAGTGCCAGCCCAAATCGAACATTTGTACGGGCTTGGCACAATGTATGCACAATAGGGCAAATTGTATATACAATACAGGGAGCAGCAGGGCATATTGTATACACAATTCGAGTGTCAGCAGGACGATAGCAATATTTGACCAGTGTTTAGCAATATTTGCGTATAGCCTTTAAACGCGTTTAAATGCCCTTTAAAGGGCTTTTAGCCTTTAGGGGTACACTCCATAGGGTACACTAAATTTGCGGAGTTTTCAGAATCTTTCGACACACAAAGTGCGCCTAAGTCCGTCACAGACGTACAAATAGCAATATTTGATAAGGGTATTGTGTATACAATTTATGTACATGATACACAATTCCTTATTTCATGCACCTACAATTCACTACAATTAAATTTCAAAAAGACTTGAATGTTCGCAATATATGCGATGCACCTATTTTTCCACGGGTGTATTATTGACATAGGTGTCGCCACCACGGGACACCCGCTCGGGTGAGTAGCGTGTACGCTCGTACAGGTACAGGCGGAAGCCCTCGGGAGCGTCCGCAACGTAAGCCAGCGGACGAGCCTAGAAACTGCACCTTGATAACTTCATAATCGGCTATGAGAGAAACGGGAGAATGTCGAAACCTACGCTATCGGAGCGGAGAAGTCGGCAAAGTGTACTGCGTACGGCATAGCAGATGTAAAACACTCCTATTATTGAACGTTGCAAGTTAGGACAGGGACGCAAGCCCCTGTCTTATATGGAGCGTTCAAGAGCTTCAATAATCAATCCATAGGAGGAAACGAAAATGAGTAACTACTATTATGAGAAAATCAAGGCAGACAGCAAAAAGGGACAGTCGTTAATATGCAGAGCTATGAGGTTTGACGGTTACAGCGTAGACGATTGCTACGGCAGAGCGTCAGAAACGAAAAGAGCTATAGAGCGTGACTGGCGGAGAGAGTGTTACAACTTGAACGGTGAGAACTTCCGCATTATCTCACATAATAGTAACTTCTTTTCACTGGCATTTGACGCAGGGAATGACTTGTATGTGATTACTCCCTCGCATAACTACATTGTAGTAAATGCCTTTGCTTAAGCGTTGCAAGACAGGGCAGGAGACCACAAGCTCCTGCCTTGCATGGAGCGTTTAAAGTGCTTCGCATTTCAATCCATAGGAGGTAACAAGATGACAAGACAACAGGAGCTTAAGTATAAGCGTATACTTAAGAGAGCGTTTAAGCAGAAACCTGCGAAACCGCTTAAGAGTATTTCAGATGACTGGCGGACGATGTATAAGCCCAGCGACGATGAAAGCTATTATGAAGTAGCATTGTTTGAGGCTGACGGTTTGACCGATGAAGAAATTGAAGAGAACGTTGAGAGCTTCCGTATTCATTATGTATGGAGAGAATACTCTCCGACAGGTCAATGGTTTACAAAGTGCCTGTCATGGCACAGAAATCCCTGCGGTTTAGTCAGCGTGATTCACAGAATCGGCATTGATTGCTAGGAGGTGACAGCATGACAAGATACAAGCAGGAGCTTCGCAAGCGAGGATGGAAGCTGGAAATTGATTATCCGTGGCTTCCGTTTGAGAAGGGACACGTTTCTATTGAAGGTGTCAGCACAAGAGTTGTTAATGATACCATAGAGGTATGTACTGTTTTGAATGTGGGTATCGATACAGAGATACTTGACAGAGATTTTGCTGTGATTGCGTCACGGTTTGAATAGGAGGATAAGACATGGAAGATGTATTGATTGCTTCAATCTTGAAGCGTATGCAGACAAGGTTGGCTGACTACTTGGATGATACAGAGTCAAAGACATTAGATATTGTGATAGACTTTTACCAGTTCTGTTTTCGTAAGCGCATGGAGGAAAATCCCAGCGAAGTTCTTAAGGATTTATCGGAGTTCTTTAAGGAGGACAAGCAATGAAAAACGCAAAGTTCAATCCTTTCGTAGAAGGCGAGACCTTCTTTGATTTATGGAAGGCTGACAAAGACAGCATGATAGTAACAATGACACGTAACCTACAGGCAGACCTCGACGCTGGTTACAATCCTAACGGCAGGAGCATAAGACAGCAGGTTGCAGAGTTGGCACAGTATCAGAAGGAATATGCAGAGCAGTTAGAGAAGTTCAAGACGATGACTGATAAGCAGGTACAGCATTGGTGCAAATACGATATGATTAAGAGAGGAGCGATAGAGTGATGACAGGTAAAGAGCGCAGAGACAGGAAGAAAATGGTAGCTTGCATGGAGTACATAGCAAGACAGTTGAATGACGAGGAGATACTGGTAGGTAATTGGTTGTCGCTGGGTGTGGCTGACGGTGACATCGAGTATGGCAACTTGGACGAAGATGACATCGAGGAGTATTACGTGCAGGACGAAACATTCGCAGAGCTTATGACCACATTCCTCAACTGCATGGAGGAAGCTAACGAGAGCGGAGGTCTCTATTGTGGAGGTGTTGTATCGAAATGAGAGCAGTTGTAGAGTACAACAGGAAGCATGACAGCTTCCGTGTCATTGACAAAGATTACGGTGAGATACCGATAGACTTTGAGACAGAGGCAGAGGCTTGGGATTTCGTACTGGACTGTGAGAGTGACGCAAGAGAGTGGCATAAGGCAATCAAGTACTCATGCAAAGGAGGTTATACCGTAAGGAGGTGAGCGTGTGGCAGAGAAATATGAGGAGGACACCCGATACAATATCGAGACTGGTTACATCAAGAGCGCAACACAGCTTCACTTATGGACGCTGTTCTACATCAGCGGTATGAGTGAAACGGAGTTGACACGAGACAACGTAAGAGCTATCATGAGTAGTATGCAAGCGATACATGGAGAGTATGCTAACGAGTGGACATAAGGAGGTCAACATGAGTTCAAAGGAAAAGCACAGGAAGAGAAGTTCAGTTACGTTTTCACGGGCAGAGATACAGTACATGAGGAATGACAGGAACTTAATCAAGAAGATAGAGAAGATGTACCGAAGGAAGAACAGGTCAATATTCAGCAGGTTGTACGGCTTGCTTATAGGGTGAGATATGACAGAGTACAATTTCATTATTTGCAGTAGAGGTAGCGGAAAGACATTTTACTTTAAGAGCTTATTAAAGAAAAGGAGAGGACTTATGAACATAGAGATAATGCACGGCAGGTGCTACTTGGTAGAGCGTGACGAACACGGTAAGGAGGTCTTAAAGGTTGACATCACAAATGACTTCACGGTTGAAGAGGTCATCGCTCTTGCAGAGGTTTGATTCATACCCGTTTGGGTGACTATAAACTTCGTGGATTGACAGTCATGCAGGACGCATACCTGCATGATTGTGAGCGCACGAAGCGTTCATTAAAAATTCTATTCAAAGGAGGTACTTTTATGAGAAAGTACAAAGCACCAAACGTAACCCGTAGTTTCAAGACCACCAAGTTCGTTGCAGTAAACGGAGTGCTGGACGAGAACGGAGAGCTTGTTAAGAGCGAGACCGAAATGGTACTCATTGGTGAGTTCACAGCAGAACAGTGCAAGAGCATTGCAGGAACGCTGGCAGTTAAGAACGTAGAAGTGACCGAGCAGTTATACGGTTGCTCCGCAGAGGAGTTCCTTAAGATTGCCAAGCCCGTAACCCGTAGCACATCAAACAACTAATTTAAGAGGAGGACAAAATCATGTCAGAACAGAACACAGCAGTAGGATTCATTGAGGAAGAGAAGGCACTCATTGCAGGTATGGCAGAAGCCAGCACCGTCAGCTATTACAGCGGAAAGACAGAGACCGCAGACGATAAGAAGGCTCTGTTCAATGCGACCGCCAACGCAGAGCATAAGCTCAAGGACGAGATTAATAAGCCCATTAAGCTCAAGAACGTTTACGTCGAGGCTATCGAGGTAACGAATGAGACCACGGGTGAGGTCAGCAAATGCCCTAGAATTATCCTGTTCGATGACAAGGGCAAGACTTACTCCTGCGTATCAATCGGTATTTACAATACCCTGCGCAGACTGTTCGCAACCTTCGGCACTCCCGATACTTGGGACAAGCCTCTCACAGTAGTTCCGAAGCTTATCAGCAAGGGAACAGACAAGAACATTCTCACTCTTGAAGTGCAGTAAGTTCTCACACATACAGGAAGGGCAGGCTGGCTTGGCTTGCCCTTCCTTTTATGGAGGTAGTACATGGCTACTAAAGGACAGACAAAGAGCAGGTTACAGCGTGAGTTAAGAAACGCTTACAGACTGCTCCGTAAGACAGGTCAGCAGGTTACGGATAAGGTACGTTCCACAGACAAGTACAATGATTTACGTTCACGATTAAAGGAAGTCAGACCACAGTTACAGACCGAAGCAGTCAAGGAGATACAGAGGCGAGAGCGTGAGGCACGTAGGGAAAGCACAGGCAAGCGCAGGTACGCAAAGGAATATGAGATACGGAGACAGGCATTAAGCGAAGCTGGTGTTCCTGCCGAGAACATACCTCATGCGCTTCCGCAGAACTTAAAGAAGTTCAGAGCGCAGGATATCAAGAGAATGTCAGAAGCCTTGACCATAGAGAACGTTACGCAAATGGAACAGGTCACTCCAACACAGAGCGTTTCAAGAGCAATGAAAGAGGTAGCGGAGGCACAGCTTGAAAGCGTGAGAGCTTATGCAGACAGCGAGAGCAAGCGTAGGTTATCAACAGAGACCACTCTGCACGGTGAAGAGACTGGTCTTACCCGTGGAGAAATGGGAGACTTAAGGCAGATGTCTCACGCACCCACAGGTGAGTTCAGAGGAGACAGAGGTTTCGCTGACTGGAACAAACACTTCAAAGCGATTGAATCATATCTTGGACGTGATGACGCAGAGACATACAAGGAGAGCTACATAATGGCACTCTTGCATGAGTACGGTACAAGAGCCTATGACCTCATTTATGACTTGGAACACACCAGCGCAGAGAAGTTGCTTTCATGGTACTATCAAGAAGAGGACGTTGACGTTGATTACTTCTATGCAATGGACGCTTCCGATGATGCATTGACACACTTAACAGAGACATACAGAACGTTAGGACTTAAACCAGCAAAGAACAAAAAGTTCGATGAAGCATTTTATGAACGTCAGCAAGCTAGAGTAGAGAGCATGAGCAACAGGGAAAAGAAACGTTGAAGAAGTATGTTGCAGACTTTGAGACAACTACAGACGCAAATGATACCCGTGTATGGGCATGGGCTGTAGTTGAAGTTGACAACATAGAAGCAATAGAATATGGAAACTGCATTGAAACATTTATTGACTGGCTAAAGGCACATACAGGGACAGCGGTTTACTTCCACAATCTTAAGTTTGACGGAATGTTTCTGTTAGACTGGTTGCTTAAACATGACTGGACTTATCATTACACAGGCAAAAATATGGAAGCAGGAGAGTTCAACACACTCATATCTGACATGGGACAATGGTACATGATGAAGTTATGTGTGCGTGGAACTGGAAAGCATAGAGAGTTCGTTACCATCTATGACAGCTTGAAGCTCCTTCCATATTCTGTTGAAAAGATTGCTGACGCTTTCAATCTTACAATGCTTAAAGGTGAGATAGACTACAATGCTTACAGAGAAGTAGGGCATGAGCTTACTGATGAAGAAAAGAGTTACATTCATAACGATGTCTGCATTGTAGCGCAAGCGTTACAGCAGATGTTTGAGCGAGGTTTCGAGAAGATGACCATAGGCAGTAATGCTCTCACGTATTACAAAGAGCTTATGGGAAAGAAAACCTTTGAACGTAGGTTTCCGCCTCCTGTTACTTATGACCATGACATAAGACAGAGCTACAGAGGAGGCTGGACATATTGCAATCCGAAGTATGCTGGACAGGACATTGACGAAGGAATAGTGCTGGACGTAAACAGCCTGTACCCTTCACAAATGCGTAACAGACCTATGCCTTATGGAGTAGGTGTGTGGTTTAAAGGTGAGTATGTATATGATGAACAGTATCCGTTATACATACAGCACTTCCGTTGTCAGTTTGAGATTAAGGAAGGATACCTTCCCACCTATCAGATACATTTCAATCCACGTTTCAGTTCAACTGATTATGCACTTTCAAGTAAAGGCGAATACGTTGATATGTGCATGACAAGCGTTGACCTCAAACTGTTCTTTGAACACTACAACGTATACAACGTAGAGTTCTGTAGCGGTTGGAAGTTCAGAGCATTTGAACACGCTTTTGATGATTACATAGACTACTGGACAGAGCAGAAGATACAAGCGAAGAAGGACGGGAACGCTGGACTGTATACAATCGCCAAGCTGTTTCTTAATAATCTATACGGTAAGTTCTCAACGTCACCTATCATGCAGAGCAAGAATCCTGTACTGGTTGATGATGTAGTCAAGTTACAGCTTGGAGCAAAAGAGGAGAAGTCACCTGTGTACCTTCCTGTTGGTACGTTCATCACAGCGTATGCACGTGATGTAACGATACGTTCAGCACAGAAGGTATATGACAGATTCCTCTACGCTGACACAGACAGCTTACACCTTAAAGGATTGGAAGTTCCAGCAGAGCTTGAAGTTGATGACTACAAGCTGGGTGCGTGGAAGCATGAAAGCACCTTCCGCAGAGCGAGATTTCTTCATGCGAAGTGTTACATAGAAGAGACTTATGTTAAGAAGTTCTACAACGAAAAGAAGGAGCAATGGGAAACTAAACCTACGAATGAAATAACAGACCTTTGGGAGATTAAACCTACGATTGCTGGACTGCCTCACAAACAGCACAGTCAAGTCACATGGGAGAACTTCCACTTCGGAACTGTGTATAGCGGAAAGCTCCTGCCTCATACAGTAGACGGAGGTGTAGTATTACAGCCTGTTGATTTCAGAATAAAAGGGTAGTAGTGTTGACATATCCTAACCGATATGCTAACATGAATACATGGGGACTGATAGCTACATTGATTATGTTTAGGGGAACGCAAGAGTGAAAGACCTCTCCCTTATCATTTAGTGGTAGCTCACATTCAATGTAGCTACAGCTTACCCGTACAGGAGACATTATGGGAGATAGTATATGGTACGATATAAACAGGATAAGAAGTTATAATCGTGTGCTTAACTTCGTGGTAGGTGCGCGAGGTATAGGTAAGACATTCGGATTCAAGAAATGGGCTGTTGAAGATTTCTTGGAGAACGGCAACCAGTTCATCTATATGCGCAGGTATAAGGACGAGCTGATAAACAGGAAGGCGAAGGAAGGTTTCTTCCCTAAAGACCTCAAGGATATGTTTCCCGAACATGAACTAAAGTTCCAAGACGGAGCTTACATGGTTGACGGACAGGTTGCAGGATATCCTATGGTGTTGTCAAAAGCAGGACAGGAGAAGGGTATCATAGAGTATGACAAGGTTACGAAGGTCTTGTTTGACGAGTTCATCATTGATAAGAAAACCTACAGATACCTGCCCGATGAAACAAACACGTTCAAGGAAGCAATGATAACGATAGCACGTTTGCGCTTCGTCCAGTTCTTCTTGTTCTCTAACGCTGTAAGCTGGAACAATCCGTACTTCGTCAAGTATGGTATTGAACAGCCTCCCGAAAACGTTGAGTTCATAAAGACAAAGAGCTACGTTGTGCAAATGCCTATACAAAATGAATACAAAGCGGTAGCAGAGCAGTCACCACTTGGTCAGCTATTCAAGGACATCGATAACAAATACTTTGAGTATGCTTATGAGAACAAGGTATATAGGGAGACAGGAGATTTCATAGAGAAGAAGTCACCTAAAGCCCGTCACAGATTCAGCATTACATATCAAGGTGTAAAGGTCGGAGTGTGGATAGACTATGACGCTAACTTGATATACTGTTGTCAGAAGTATGACAGTTCTGTTCTTATGAACTACGCTCTTACAGCGGACGAACATAATTCCAGCACTACGCTTTTGACTACACGTAAGAATACATTTATCAAGATGTTTATAGACGCATTTCAGCACAACGCTGTACGGTATGAAAGTCAGCAGGTGAAGAGTGTAGTCTATGACATAATGAAAATCTTAATGTAAAGGAGGTAGCGAAACATGGACACTATCAATGCTCTCACGCAGATTCTTGGAAACGGATTCTTTCCTATTATAGTGTGTGCCGTTCTCTTTTGGTACGTCTATAAGAAAGATATCCAGCACAAGGAAGAAATGACCGAGATACGAAAGAGCGTGGACAACAACACATCTGTCTTGGAAAAGCTGGTCAACGCTGTTGACAGACTGCTGGAAGGAGGAAAATGAGTTACAAAGTTGCTATTGATTGCGGACACGGATTCAACACGGCTGGGAAGCGTACACCTCCGTTTGCCGAAGCTCTGACAAAAACAGAAGAAGGAATCACAGTCAACGTACAGGCTGGTGAGCAGGTCAGAGAACACTTCGCAAACGTGGGTGTTGCACACTTTCTTAAGATTGCGCTGGAACGTTGCGGTCTTACTACATACATGAGCGTATTCGGAGATATAGACGGATACATGAATGACGTTCAGTATGGCACAAACGGTACGCAGGACGTTGTAGCAAGACAGAGAGACATCAGCACAAAGAACTGTGACATCTGTGTAAGCCTACATTTCAATGCCTACGGTAATGGAAGCTGGAACACAGCAAAAGGTGTAGAGCTTTACTACCACAGCGTAGCTTCCAAAGTAGGTGACGGACGTACACTTGCTAACAAGGTTTGGTCTTACTTAAAGGACGCTGTTGCTGGACAGACACAGAGAGGTGTTAAGACAAGTGACGCATACGGAATGTGCAATAGCACCGCTCTTGGAGTACAGGCTTCCATTCTGATTGAACACGCTTTCATGACAAACGTTGAGGAAGCAAGGAACATGATGTGTTCACCGTCAGCGTGGAAGCTGTATGCCGAAGCGGAAGCAAAAGGTATCTGTGAATATCTTGGTGTCACATACGTTGCGGAAGGACAGCAGAGCGGAGGAGAAGGACAGGGAACTGGTGGAGGCGAAGGTACAGGAACAGGAGAAGGTACGGGAACAGGTACAGGAACAGGCGAAGGTGGAGAAGGACAAGGAGCAGAACAGGAAGCCGAGCCAATCGGAGGCATAGCTTACCATGACGATACTCCTGCTACACCCGAGATTACTGACAACAGGCAATGGAGAGTTCAATGTGGTGCGTTCTCACATCAGAAGAACTTGGACAAATGCCTTGCAAAGCTCCGTGTTAGTGGAGTACAGGCTTGGTATCAGAAGGAAGCAGACGGAATGTTCCATGTATACGCTGGCACTTTCAGCAAGAGAGGAAACGCTGTCAGACAGAGCAGACTGCTCACGCTGGCTGGTATAGCAAATTGCATAAAGGAGGTGAGATAATGGCACAGGTTTCAGCACAGGATATCATTGCAAGGCTCAACGCTCACAGCGAAGCTCTTGGTGATGACATCATCGGTCTTGTTGAGGACATCAATGACAGCGTTACCGCTCCTGTTGATATGAGCGGATACGTTGAGAAGTCAGCTTATGATGACCTTAAGAACAAGTACATCGCAAGGTTTGAAAGCGGTGACGCAACTCCTCCGAAGGAGGAAGCTCCGAAGGACGAGCCTAAAGAATTGAGCTATGAGGATATCCTCTACTGCTCAAATTAAGGAGGAAACATGATAACCATTGTAGCGGACATTATGTTCACAGGTGGGAGACACGTTACCGAGTTCCGTGGTCTCTCAACAGATGTCAAACCTAGTGGAAAAATCAACGGCTCAAAATTTTATGAGCTTGACACGGGTAAGACATACTGGTATAATGAAGATAGTGGAAGTTGGATTGAGGAAAGCTCTGCATACCTTGACAGCATTACGGTTAATGCAGAGGAAGCTACCACAACGTACACAGCAGGTGAATCATTTGATGACACAGGGCTGGTAGTAACGGCAAAGTACACAGACGGAACTACAGATACAGTCGATGACTTCACATACTCACCCGAAGGTGCGTTATCAACCAGCGACACCAAAGTAACTATCAGTTATACCGAGAACGGTATCACAAGAACTGCTGACGTAGACATTACGGTGACAGCAGAGTAGGAGGAAAGACATGGCAGTAATACCTAAAACAGCCAACCTCACCAAGTCAACAGCAGGTATTCTGAACGCTATCAGATACGGCATTGGTGGTGAGTATTATGCAGGTGTACCGAAGGCAGAGGACACTACTGCAAGTATCAGAGCGGTAGGCGAAGCAATCCTTGCCTTCCAGTCAAGACAGAACGCATTTGTAAGTGCGCTCATGAATCGCATTACCTTTGAGGTAATCAAGTCAAAGCAGTATGAGAATCCGTGGGCAATGTTCAAGCGTGGTTACCTTGAATACGGTGAGACCATTGAGGAGATTTTCGTTAATCTCTGCAAGGTACGTGGTTTCAATCCGCAGGCTTCCCCTTCAAGAGTATTCCAGCGTAACATTCCGAGCGTATCGTCAGCGTTCCATAGCATGAACGTTCAGTGCGAGTATCCCACAACTATCAGCGAGGAACAGTTGAGACAGGCTTTCCTGTCACTCAACGGTGTCACCACTCTGATTGCTGGTATCGTAACTGCAATGTATACAGCAATGAACTATGACGAGTTCAACCTCATGAAGTATCTTATCGCAAGGCTGGCTCTTGACGGTAAGATTCCTGTTCAGACCATTGACGCTCCTTCGGCTTCAACCTCTTCGGGTATCGTAACCAAGATTAAGACCGTTGCGAACAACTTTGAGTTTATGTCTGACGAGTACAACATCGCAGGTGTTAAGAACTTCGCTATGAAGGCTGACCAGTATGTGCTTGAACAGACAGACCTCAACGCTATCATCGATGTAAACGTTCTTGCTACCAGCTTCAACATGGAGAAGGCAGAGTTCATGGGACACGTTGTAACCTTCGACAGCTTCGGCAACATCGATACTGACAGGCTTGCACAGATTCTTGAGAATGACACCAGCTTCGTTCCGTTCACAGCAACCGAGCTTGGATATCTTTCCAAGATAAGAGCGGTTGTATGTGCAAAGGACTTCTTCATGATTTACGATAACCTTCAGAAGATGACCGAGAACTACAACGGTGACGGTCTTGCATGGAACTACTTCCTGCACAAGTGGCAGACGCTTTCAGCTTCGCCGTTTGAGAACATCACCCTGTTCACAGACCAGTCAAGCGCAGTATCGTCTGTAGCTATTGACCAGTCTAACCTCACGGTATCTGTTGCAGGTGCAACACGCTTCACCGCTACTGTCACCACAACAGGTTTCGCAAGCAAAGAAGTTGAGTGGTCGCTGACCGCTGGTACTGGCACTCTGAACGATTACATTTCTGTTGACCAGTATGGTATCGTTACAGTCAAGACTGGTGCTACGGACGGAACTTACACGCTTACAGCTACTTCGCTGGCTGACAGCACCAAGTACGATACAGTAACTATTACTGTTGACCTCACTTGATGTGAGAGATTCATAGGGGAGTAGTAAATCTGCTCCCCTATTTTCGGAGGTAATATGACACCTACAAGTAATATATATCTGTGCGCAAACACTAACTTGAACTTACGTGCGACAGACTATGACACAATCTATTTTGCAACGGAGAGTGCAAAGAGAACATGGTTTGCCAGCAAGACTGTTCGTACACTCAATGACCAAATGTATACACGTATAGGTAACAGCGCTGTCGGTTCTTCAGACAGAGGAGGACAGTATACTATAATAGGAAGAAACAGAATCAAGGTTATGCTTCCTTTTGGACAGGTAAATACTTGTGACTATCTGTACTTTATAAATCCTTCTTATGAGAACAAATACTATTACTGCTTCATTACGGATATACAATACGTGAATGACGCTACTACAGAGATAGAATACGAAGAAGATGTATTCATGACTTGGTGTAACGATATGCAACTTGGATATTCATTTGTTCGTAGGGAAAGTGTATCGAGAGATTACTACTTCGAGGCACGTAATGAAGTTGAAGATTACGGTATCAATTCTGTATATCATACATACTATAGAGGCGATATCGGAGCTTCATATACGCAGGCAAACCAGTTCGTTTGTGTATGTACGAATGAACTACTGAGTGGAAACGGTGATGTCAAAACGGCAATTACAACAAGCGGTGGTGTTGATATGACTTTTAAGGATATCAATGACTTCTCAATGAATTGTGGTAAGCCCGACAACCTTCTGTACTATATTGCAAACTTAAGCAGTCAGACAGCTTGTTCACGTTTAAGTAAGATGATATTAAATGCCAATGCTGAAAACATCATTTCGGTATTTCCTGTGCCTAGAATATGTATCCCAGGCGATGCTTACTTATCGCTCACCTCCACTTCAACTATGGACACAATCGCTATCGTAACAAGTTCGGGTGTTCCAGTAAACAGCAGACCACAGGGTACGCTGGCTATAGAGTTCCAAACGTTCCATTACTCTGCAACAGCAAGAACAGCACTCTTCCAAGATTATGACATCAGCACAATGGCTTACAGCGTATTTGACAATACGGCTATGCGTAACAGGAAGATGTACAATTCTCCCTACTGTAACATAAGAGTAGTAAACAACTATGGAGGATATATCGACCTAAATCCGCAGATGATTCTCAATGCCAAGAACGCAGAATTACAGCCTGCAAACATTAAGATACAGTTCATATTAAAGGGAAGTCTTTTCCTGTCACCTAAAGTACAGCTCACGGTAGCATATGACGGTTTTGTTGACAACCCTAACTATAAGCTGGATTTAGTTCCGCAGCCTTCACTCCCTATTACTTCTGATGTTGCACAGGAATGGTACAGGCAGAACGTTCTTGGCGAAACAATCAACATGACTATGGGACTTGCAAGGTTAGGCGGTGGTCTAGCTTTATCCGCTACTGGTGCTGGAACAATGGTAGGTATTGGTATGGCGGCAAGCGGTCTTGCAGAGGTAGGAAGTTACGCTTCTAATATATGGAAGGTAGAACATTTACCTATGAGTACCACAGGCGGAAGTGACGCTGGCATAGGCGCAAGGTCATTCGGTTTAGATAAGTTTACGATAGAGTTCCAAAGTGTTGACAAGCAGGTTGCTATTGACATTGACAATTACTTTACCAAATACGGGTACAGAGTTGAACAGCTTAAAGACGTGCCGTTTGGTCTCAACGGACGCTCACGTTTTTACTATGTTCAGACAGATAATTTAACTATAAAAGGAAATGTACCAGCATACGCAAAGGCTGGAATTAAGCGTTTGTATGATAAGGGAATAAGATTGTGGAGTGCTGAACACTTCCTTGATTATTCTGCTGGAAACCTTCTGACAACTTAAGGAGGATTTATGAGCGACATCATCAATGAAGAGATGTGTATGCACTCGTATGAACTGGACAACTTTTCAACCTTTGTCTATTACTTCATGCGCTTACGCTCTCTTGCAACAACAATGTTCAAATGGGAAAACCTTCCCGACACCGTAAATCCTATCTTTCTTGAACAGTCTTTACTCCTTTACGGACTTGTCGGTTTCGCAAAGGACGATGTATTGGGAGACCTTATTGCTTTACCTGCTGTCATGAACGGCAAGCTGAACATATACGGCTATCCTAATAATTGGAGGCTGTTTGGAATGAACGGATACAACCTTCCTGTTGATGAAAAGAACAGCGTCATTGTATGGGACAATTACAATCGCTCTCCCATATTCAGAGACCTGCTCATGTTTGCTAAAAGGCTTGCTACAATCGAGCGGACAATCGATGTCAACGTGGAAGGTCAGAAAACTCCTTATATCTTAAGCGGAGACAAGTCACAGATTAACACGCTTAAACAGATTTATAAGGATATCAGTAACAACAAGCCTGTTGTTCTTACTGACAAGAGCTTGAACTTACAGCAGATTACCTGTACTCCTACGGTCACTCCGTTTGTGGCAGGTGAATTGCAGATTATCAAGCGTAACATTTGGAATGAGGCAATGACATTTCTTGGTGTTGACAACGCTAACAGCGAGAAGCGTGAACGTCTTGTAACAGATGAGGCACAGGGTAACAGAGGAGCAGTATTCAATCACCGTTACGCAAGGCTTAAGCCGAGACAGGAAGGTGCTGAACTTATAAACAAGATGTTCGGTACTGACATCACGGTGAGAATCAACAGCGATTGGGAGAAGGAGGTAGAGTATGGCTACGATTTCACAGTTTCCGAGACTGAATCAGAGCTTTCAGACGAGCAGTTCCCTGTTTGATTTCACCTATCCTGCTCCTGCTGGTACAATGAAGTCAACGGTAGAGAACATGATTTACAACCACTTTGCTTCCTATCGCCTTTGCAGGTTAGACAAGACAAAGTGGAAAACCTTGTACTTCGCTCCTCGTATGAATGAGATTATGCCAAAGTTTGTGAAACTGTATGCGTCTGCTGATATGATTATCCAGCCCTTACAGAACGTCAACTTACAGACCACCCGTGACCTCAATGAATCGAAACAGGACAGCGGTACTGCTGACAGCACAGTAACTAATAACCTTGAACAGAACGTGCAGACCACTAACGCTAACAGCGGTTATACAAATGGTAATAGCTCAACAACCGAGAGCAATACTGGCGATACGTCGAAGGCACATCTGAACAAGTACAGCGATACTCCACAGGGAGCAGTTACTAACCTCACGAATGGGTATCTCACAAACGTTACACAGGACGAAGATACAGACCAAGTTACCAGCACAGGCTCAACCGAAGGTAGCACCAACAGCAGTTATGTTGACAGCACTAACGCTACTAACAGGCAGACTGATACTGGTACGGTGTCAAAAGAATTGGATACAACCAACAGCGGAAGCAGAGAAGTGGACGAGACTGTTTCGTTAGTTGGAATGAATACACGTTACAGCGCAGGAAAGTTAATGGAGGAATACCGTAATACTATCATCGACATCAATACCATGCTTATCAATGAGCTTGCTGATATGTTCATGCAGGTGTACGATTGGGACGAGGACGAGGAGGAAGATTTATGAGTATAATGGAACAGCCTCTTGCAACACAGGGACAGCTTGAAGCTCTGTGTCAGAACGTTACGAACAGTTTACAGGCATTGAAGGACGGACTTGCAAGAGTTCGTCCGACAACCAACAAGGTGCTGTATGATGATATGGTCTCTTACGTTTCGGAATACGTTGACGATTGGGGTACACGTCTGCATACGGCTCTTGGAGATTTTGAGGAGGATAGATAATGGGATACATTGAAGTTGCATTACTTATCTTTGGAAGTCTTGTTCTTTCATTCAGCGCAGGTTATGTGCTTGCAAAAATTGAGGAGGTGAGGAAGTATGGCAAGTAGTGATTACGTCACGCAAGCCGAAATGGTACAGGCTGTGTCAACGGTCAATACCGCTGTGAATGAACTGCTTGCTGGTTTAGAGGTACTACAGCCCGAGACCTCTGACTATGTAACCAATGCAGAAATGGTAGCTTATGTTACTAACTGTGTTGATACATGGGGTACGCTCCTGTGGGATATCCTTATGGAGCTTACAAGGCTGGTTGACGAGATTAACGGTGAAGTGGTGCTGGAAAATCTCGTGAAGAAATTGCAGTATCTTTATCACACGAAGGAGTTAATAAGAGATAAGATTATCAGTACGGGTAGCGGTATGCCGTATGACGAGACCTTTAGAAATTACCCGAAGTGGATAAAGGGGATTGGTGGAGATTGGATATTGAAACGTGTTGTATTGTTCGTAAAATCTCCTGTAACAATATGGTTAAATAATGTTTTTCGTGAACAATGGTTTTATCCCACATTCAGAAAAATAACAAAAGGAGTGTATCATGTATATAAGAGAACTTTAGAAAAAATATTGAATACTACTCCTAGTCACAAAACAAAAACAAAAGTTGCTCAAAGACAAGATTTAAGTGCAGGACATATTATTCTGTCGCAACCTTCAATATCAGTATATAAATATAAGGAGGTATAACAATGGCTGGTGTTTGGACAAGAAACTACACAAACTACATGGCTTCATTTTTGGGAGGAGCAAACCTCACAGCAGACGGAGGAGGTGCAACATATTCCTCTAATAACCTATCAGTAAGAACTTATGACGGAAACTATCATGCGTTTGGAAGTGCAAACTTTCCGGGTCAGTTTCCATACATGAGTCAAATTACATACAGAGTTCCTGGACGTCCCTACTATACTCAGCCTGGAGGCGCTATTATTTGCTTCGGAACAGGAGATACAGCGCCAACCTATGACGACTATACGATTGAAAGTGGAGTGTCGAATTTCACTGTATCACAAGCTAATGTCCTTGTATCAAAATTTGTGTATGATAGTGAAGCGCATACATATTCTACAACGTATCGCTTTGTATGTCAGTACACAGGAAGCTCGCCTGTTACATTAAAAGAAATGGTGTTAGGGTGTCAGATGTGGTTTTCATCAGATTATCGCTATGACGGTATATTCTACAGAGAAGTATTTGACGAGCCTATCACAGTCAATCAGTATGAAAGCGTAGTCATCGAATTGACACAGAGTTTTCCTCTGATTAACTATCAGCCTTATCCCGAATAAGTTGCCCTGCGTTGCGTTTCCCTGTCTCAACCTGCTTACCGTTTTGGCTAGGCAGGGAGGGACAGGGGAACAAATCCC
>JAEEHO010000198.1 GCA_016280845.1 Paludibacteraceae bacterium
AGCGTCCAATTTCTTGGGCATCTGCTCATCGGGGATGTGCAGAAAGCGCTGGAGCATACCCGCCACTTGTTCCTTGGACGAGTGTCCGTTGCCGGTGATAGCCATCTTGATTTTCATCGGCGAATACTCATAGATGGGCACATCTTTGCTGAGTGCGGCAGCGATGGCAACGCCCTGCGCATGAACGATTTTGATCATCGTCTGCGGGTTCTTGTCCACAAACTGCGTCTCGATACTCAGGCACGACGGATGATACTTGTCAATGAGGTTTTGCAGGAAGAAAAACTCCTGCTGCAAACGCGGATATTGCCCGTCCAACTTGTGTACGTCCTGTACGCCAAACTCAAGAATGTCAACCTGTTGGCCGACCGTATGTAGAACCGCGTAGCCCATGAAAAGCGTACCCGGATCCACACCGAGAATGATATGTTCACTTCTTAGTTTGTCCTGCATACATTAGCCATTGTTCCACGATCGGGGTCTTATCGAGGTTATATCGAAGGCAATTCGTGTGGAACAATTACTCCTCTTTTTTGTTTGCTGACTCCTCGTCCTTGTTAGGAAACATCTTCTCGGCGATTTTCTCCGCAAAGCGGCTATGGCCGGATGGGGTGTCGCCATGCATTCTGACGAAACCACTACTGACTGTAACGAGTGCGCCGGCTATGAGCACGTAGTCAGCCCATGTCTCGAGACCTGCTATGCTCAAACCTGCTCCTATCAGCAATATCACCATGCCGACAAAAAAAATGATGTTGGACTTTTTCATATTACTCATCTACGAGGTATATATCCTCTCCTTTTTCGTGCATAAAATAGTGTTCGCGCGCGTAACGCTCCAGGCTGTCGCGGTTATTGAGCATTTGTATGCGGCGTTGCGCTTCGTCTGTCCCCTTGCGGTACATATCGCGTTGTTCTTCCAGGTGGCGAATCTCACGGCCGCGACGAAAGAAATGCGTCATGCTTTGGTCGCCTACGAAAATGTAAACAAACAGAAAGATACCGATGGTGACTACATACTTGCCCCACCGTCGCACTTTAATGCGTTCCACGAAGTCTATAAAAGCTGTATTATCTACCATGCCTTTCAAAATCGAGTGCAAAGGTACAAAAAATAATTGAAAATTGAAAATTGAAAATGGAAAATTTGCATAATTCATATATTTTTTGTACTTTTGTAGCCGATTTCTAATCCTTTGGTAGATGAAGACGCACTTAACACTCTCCGGATTGCTGCTGATAGCCTGCTGCTCTTTTGCGCAGGTCCGTGTCAGCGTGGGTGACCCCGCGACATGGAGTGTGCAGGAGTTGGCGCCATATATCGGCCAAACCGTTGTTTTCGACCAACCTATTGTCGTTTGTTCCAATGCCGGTAGTAGTCTGACTGTCGGCCCATGGCGTGTGTTCGAACCGGACAACCAAGGCGTAGCCGGCTCGGCGGAATACAATACCACGCTGCATATCAACAGTTCCTGTTGCTTCGCCCTGACCGGCGTAAGCGGCTATCACCGTTGCGGCGAGAAGATATACAACCTGACGGTCAAAGTGAACAGCACAAGCAGCATGGCTTGGGTGAGCGGCACATGGCGCGGCAACACGCGTGCAGACTTGGAAGCCGGCCTTCCCGACCTGGGCGATTACCGTTTGCTGGTATGCGGCATGAACATAGAGAACTATTTTGTGGTCAACTACGGTTCGCTCGGCGCACGCAACTACTCCGAGCATCAGAAACAGCGTGCCAAGGTGAGCAAGGCTTTGGCGAAGATCAATGCCGACATCTACGGTCTGGTGGAGTTGGAGAAAGGTGACGAAGCCATCGAAGAGGTGGTGAATGACCTGAACAACAATCTGCCCGGGCGCAACTACCGATTCTTCCGCGAGAATAGCGGCGCAGAGGCTTCGCAGAAATCCGATTTTGTCTATGATGCCAACAAGGTGGAGCCTATCGGTTCGCCCAGTGCCATCAATACCGAGTTGCCTAACCGCAAGAAAATGATCTGTTTTCGCGAGAAAGCAACGGGCGAGAAATTCATCTATTCGATCAACCATTTCAAAGCTATGACAGGTGGCAGCGACACAGAGATACGACGTGTGAACGAAGCGCGCGCCGTGGTCAACTACTACAACTCGTTTCGCGCCAACAGCAATATACGCGACAACGATGTGCTCTTCATGGGCGATCTCAATTCGCACGCCAAGACCAAACCGATTTTCGTATTCACCGACAACGGAATGATCGATCTGCATCGTGCTTTTCATGCCGACAGCAGTTACAGCTATATGTTCGGCGGTAAAGCCAGTTATATTGACCATGCCATCAGCAATGAAACGCTCTACCGACAGATAACCGGCATGGCGGTGTACCACATCAATTCGGACGAAGATAAATCATATAAGTACAATTCTTCGAGCGACAACACTATGTTTCGCTGCTCGGATCATGACCCCGTATTGGTGGGATTGCGACTGGACAGCACGTTGTCACAAGCCATCGAACCGATTGTTTACGGCGAGAACTACAGTGGCGATATAGCGCTATACAACATGTACGACCTGAACAACCCGGACGCCAAGAGTTATTTCGCCATCTACAATATAGCCGGTTTGCTCATCTGCCCGCTGACGGAGATACAGTTTACCGACGAGATGATGCTGCAGAAAGACAAGACCTACACGCTGAAGGCGGACAATCCGTATCTGCCGGACGAGATGAAGCAGTATTTGCCGCTTCCGGCAGGCGTGTACATCTTCCATCTGTACTACAAAGGCGAAGTATTGCACAAGAAAGTGATAGTGAAATAAATGGATTTATTTAGCGAAATAGAAGAACCGGAACGCGAAGAATTGCGGACGTTGCGCAAAGAGTTGGAGGAGGCGAACTATAAGTACTATGTACTTAACCAGCCTACCATCTCCGACCGCGATTTTGACTTCAAGATGCACCGTCTGCAACAACTGGAGGCGCAGTTCCCCGATATGTTCGACCCCAAATCGCCGACACAACATGTGGGTTCTGACTTGGGCAAGAAAGGCTTTGAAACCGTCAAACACAAGTATCCGATGCTCTCGCTGGCCAATAGTTATTCGCGCGAAGAGATTGAGGATTGGGTACGCAAACTGCCTGCCGGCGTGGAGATTGTCTGCGAACTGAAATTCGACGGACTGAGCATATCGCTTTGGTACGAGAAAGGCCGGTTGGTCAAAGCGCTCACGCGCGGCGACGGACAGCAAGGCGACAACGTGATAGACAACATCAAGACCATTCCGTCTATTCCGTGGCAAGTCAA
>JAEEHO010000199.1 GCA_016280845.1 Paludibacteraceae bacterium
ATGCCATCATCGATGCCATTCTGGAGACAGGCTGCGCCGAGAAACTGATGATAGCCATATGCTATCTGATTCACAGTCTGACGATTGACACACTGCATATTGTGGGCGACATCTTCGACCGCGGTCCGGGCGCCAGCAAGATACTGGATGTGCTGTCGACCATCCGCGACTATGATATACAATGGGGCAACCATGACATCGAATGGATGGGCGCAATGGCAGGCAATCTGGCGCTGATGGCAACTGTGCTGCGCGTGTCGATTCGCTATGCGAACATAGAGACACTGGAGGAGAGTTACGGAATAAACCTTCTGCCGCTGGCCAGTTTTGCGATGCAGACATACGGCGATGATCCGTGCACGCTATGGCAGACCAAGGATTTTGAGAACAATCCGCGTCTGACACGTTCGGCACAACTGATGGCCAAGATGCACAAAGCCATATCGATTATCCAGTTCAAACTGGAAGGACAGACCGTTCTGCGTCACCCCGAATGGCACATGGACGATCGTGCCGTGCTTGATAGGATCAATCTGAAGAACGGAACTATCACCCTCCCTTGTGGGGAAGGCACGGGAGAGGTTTCTTATAAGTTGCTTGATACCAATCTGCCGACTATCAATCCTGCCGATCCGTACGCGCTGAGCCAAGAAGAACAGGATCTGATCAACCAATTGGCGCGTTCGTTTCGCAAGAGCGAAAAAATGCAGAAGCACTTGCGCATGTTGTATGAGCATGGTTCGCTCTTTCTCGTGCGCAACGGATTTCTACTTTACCATGCTGCTATACCTCTCAATGCAGACGGCAGTTTCACCGAAGCGGAAGTGTGTGGACAGCGCGTCAGCGGCCACAAGTTGATGGAACGCACCAACCAGATTATCCGCACGGCTTATTACGGCAAAGGCAAAGCCAAAGAGGATGCGTTGGACTACATGCTCTATCTATGGGAAGGTGAGTTCTCGCCGCTGTACAACAAGGACAAGATGACTACCTTCGAACGCTATTTCATAGCAGAGAAAGAGACGCATGAAGAGAAGAAAGGTGCGTACTTCACGCTAGCGGACAAACAACAAATATGCGAGCAGATATTGGCAGAATTTGGTCTTGACCCAAAAACCGGACGAATAGTGAACGGCCATGTGCCGGTGCGTACGATACAAGGCGAATCGCCCATGCGCGCCAACGGCAAACGGTTTGTCATAGACGGCGGATTCTCCAAACCATATCAAGAGAAGACAGGCATAGCCGGCTATACGCTTATATACAACAGCCATGGCATACAACTGGTTGAACACGAGTCGTTTGAGAGCCGCGAGCAAGCCGTATTGTCCGGTAGCGATATCCATAGCCGCACGCTACTGGAAGACTTCTCAGGCCACCGTATACGTATCCGCGAGACCGACAACGGAAAAGAGTTGCTCGAACAGATATACTGGCTCGAACAACTCCTGGATTACTATCAATCGTAAGGGCGTTTCTTGTATAATAGCCCTCGGGTGTACTAGCGAAGAATAATAAACAGCGCTATGATATGGCTCAGCGAGCCGAGCATGATGAAGACATGCCAGATAGCGTGGTAGAAAGCGTGCTTGTCATCCAAGCGGAAGAAATACGCGCCAATGGTGTAGAAGAGTCCTTCGGTCACTACCCACCAGAAAGCCGAGTGTGGCATGGCATTCCACAGCGGTACCAATACCACGACAGCCACCCAACCCATCAGCAGATAGAGCGTGAGCGACAAACGCGGATGTTTGCCGAGCGCTACCATCTTGCCGATGACACCCGCTATCACGCACACCCAGAGGAAACCAAAGAGTGTCCATCCGATACGTCCACCCAGCACGGCTGTGCAAAGCGGCGAATAGGAGCCGGCAATCATCACATAGATGCTGGAGTGGTCGAAAACGCGCAAACGGCGCTTGTGCACCTTGTCCGTCACAACGTGGTAGAGTGTTGAGGACAAATACATCAGCAACATTCCCACCACAAAAAAAGCCATACCGAGCACGTACGTCCAGTCGTGCTCACACGCCATTACCATCAAAGGCCACGCTACGATGAGCGTGGCCAGAGTGGCAATCAAATGTGTCCAAGTGTTAGCCTGCTCTTCGGCAGACAACCATGTAAACAATCGCATTTATCTCATTTGCTGCTCAATCTTAGCAGCGATCTCTTCTTTGTACTTTTGTCCCGTAGCCGGGTTGACGGCCTGAACATCAAAGTCTATGATGATGTACGGGTACAGACTGTTTTCTGTCAGCAGTTTCAGGTTCTTGCGACCCTGGCGCACTTCCATGATTTCGTGGAAAGGAACGACGGCACCTTGTGCATACAAAACACCTTTTTCGGTGTTGGCAACTACGTTCAGCGCGGTGAGGATATCGTGCTTGAACCAGATTTCGTAATTGTCACCCAGGTTCTCACGGATAATGGCTTCAGCCTTAGGATTAGACTCGGCAGCCTTTCTTTTCCATTCCTCACGTTTTTGTTTCAACTCTTCTTCCTGTTTGTGAACATATTGTTCGTTCAGGTTGATGTAGAAGTCGATACTCTTGATGTAATCTCTTGAACGTCTGCGAAGTCCGACCAGCATCAGAATGTCGGCAATTATCACGATAGCAGGGTAGGCAAGCGTGTTCAAATAATCGCCGATGACAAACGGCATTGCGACGTAGAGCAAAGCCAGGAGAATACTGATGTAGAGCAGTACGCGGCATTTGTTATGACCATGATGGATGCCACGAATCGTTTCCTCGCGCGTGTCAGCGCGGACGATATGCAAGCGCTCGCGCGCATCAAACCAGTTCCAAATCAGGAAGAAAGAAACCAGCATCAAGCCGAGAATGACGACCAGTAGTGTGTAAAGTCCAAGTTCTACTAAATTCATTGTACCTTAAATTTAAGTTGTTAATAAATGAGATTGCATTTTTCGCGGCAAAGATAATACATTTTTTTAAGATATGCAAAAAAAAATGAATTTTTGTAGTCAAACAGCTGCTTAATGTGCTATATTCTTGCATTTTTGCACTGATTTTGTTGTTTTTAGGTTACAAATGTTCGGTGAATATAGGCAAAAACAGATAAATCAATATGTAAGGAATAGGCCTATAAACTCGTTCGTGTCAAAATCACGTGATATCTGTGTTTTGTCCCGATAAAACCCCGATAAAACCCTTATTAATGTACGAAGGGACAATGTACAATGTACAAAGATTGGCGCGAGATTGGCGTGAGAGTGGCGCGGACGTAGTTGTATCAAAAATCTATTAAAATGGGGCAAAAAAGATAAAAGATTTAGAAAAGTAGCATATGCTCTTGCATATGTGATTTTTTTTTAGTATCTTTGCAGCCGATTTTCAGAAAATACATAATTTTGTTATGAATTCTATTCGTTTTTGTTTAGACAACATTTTGCGTGCAGGCATCAAGCTAGCGATGTTAACCGGTGTGGCTTTTACTGTAACAGCGTGCTATGGTGTGCCGCCGGAGGAGCGTAGACACTATGACGATGCGGCTTATCAAGCGGAATCGCAACAGTTGGAACAACAATTGATAGCGGATCAAGAAGAATCTGAATAACACATTACAATATTTATTACTAACAACAAATGGAAAAGAAAAAGAGAGTTTATACCTTCGGTAATGGAAAAGCTGAAGGTAACGCACAGATGCGCGAGCTGCTGGGAGGTAAAGGCGCTAACTGTGCAGAAATGAACCTTGTGGGTGTGCCCGTTCCACCGGGATTCACCATCACCACAGAGGTTTGCAACGAGTATTACCAAGTAGGTCAGGATAAGATCGTTGCAGAATTGACAGAAGAGGTTAACGCTGCTGTTAAGCACGTTGAGGAGTTGATGAACTGCAAGTTCGGTGACCCGAAGAACCCTCTGTTGGTTTCTGTTCGTTCGGGTGCTCGCGCTTCGATGCCGGGTATGATGGATACGATCCTCAACCTGGGTCTGAACGATACCGTTGCAGAAGGAATGGTTGAGAAAACCAAGAACCCGCACTTCGTATACGATAGCTACCGCCGTTTCGTACAGATGTACGGCGACGTTGTGCTCGGTATGAAGCCGGTAAACAAAACCGATATCGATCCGTTTGAGGCCATCATCGAGGAAGTGAAAGCTATCCGCGGCATCAAGTTGGACAAGGATCTGAACGTGGACGAGCTGAAGCTGCTGGTAGCACGCTTCAAGACTGCCATCAAGGAGCAGACCGGCAAGGACTTCCCGAACGATCCTATCGAGCAACTTTGGGGTGCTATCTGCGCCGTATTCCGTAG
>JAEEHO010000200.1 GCA_016280845.1 Paludibacteraceae bacterium
CAATGTATGGGAAGCAAGTACCGGTATGAACAACCTGAACGCAAGCATCACTATCTCCGGCAACGGTGGTTCTACTCCGGCTCCGAGTCTGTCTGTTTCGGCTTCGTCCATCAGCTTCGGTGATGTTAATGTAGGTTCGTCTGCAACCCGCACATTCACTGTTAGCGGTGCCAACCTGAGCGGCAACGTAACTGTCAGCAGCAATAACTCCGCTCTGGCTGTTTCGCCTGCTTCTATCAGCAAATCCAACGCACAGGCCGGTGCAACCGTTACTCTGACCATCGCTCCTGCAGCAGCAGGCAACGGTAGCGCAGTTGTAACTGTCGCTTCTTCGGGCGCAAGTTCCAAGACCGTCAATGTATCGTGGACTGGTAAGCAGAATGGCGGTGGAGGTGATCCGCAACCGAACGAGGGTATCGCTCTGCCGGCTACGCTCAACAAGGCTAACGCAAGCGCATATAGCAGCGATATGACTTGGTACAACACCAACTACTTCGACTTCGGTCCGACCGACGCACAGAACACCGGCCGTTGGGCAGAGTGGAATATCAGTATACCGAGTGCTGCTAAATACAAAGTGTCTGTTACCGGTTACTATCCTAATGGTCACCAGTGGCAACTCGAGCTGGTTGGCGCTAACAAAACCTATTCTCTCCCGGCTTCTTGGAGCACAGGCAATAAGACCGAGAATGGTAGCTCTTCTTGGAGTCTCCCGGCTGGCAACTATACTCTCCGTATTAAGAATATCATGGAGTGGAGTCAACCTAAGTTGCAGAGTATCAGCTTGACCAAGTCTTCTAATCGCAAGCCGCAAGCTATCGACGAGGTTGAGGCTCAGCAGCTCGATCCGAACGCTCCGATGTATGATATTTTAGGCCGTCAGGTAGACGAATCATACAAGGGTATCGTTATCCAGAACGGTCAGAAATATCTGCTCAAGTAAGATTTCATTTTGGTTAGAAATTTGATCGCCCGTCTGTTTCCCGCAGGCGGGCTTTTTATATATTTTTTGCAAAAAAACAAAGAAAAATTTGCTCATGTCAAAAAAAAGCAGTAATTTTGCACGCTTTTTCGCGGTTTAGGCTTAGTAAGTGTCCGTCGCAGCGTATGAGAACTCTGTTTCAGCAGCGCACAGAATCAGGAACGCCTAGTCGCAACAACCATTATAACAAAACGTATCAATGTACGCAATTGTAGAAATGAAGGGCCAGCAGTTCCGTGTAGAGGCTGGCAAGAAGTTGTTCATCAACCGTATGAACGAGCTCGAGAAGGGTGCAACGGTTGAGTTTGACAACGTACTGCTCATCGACAACGAGGGCAAAGTAAAAGTAGGTGCTCCTTATATCAAGGGCGCTAAGGTAGTTTGCGAAGTACTCGACAACGAGTGCCGTGGCGAGAAAATTCTTGTTTTCCACAAGAAGCGCCGCAAAGGTTACCGCAAACTCAACGGTCACCGTCAGGATTTGACCAATGTAGTAGTTAAAGAAATTGTTATTGCTTAAAAGAAAGGACAACAGAGTATGGCTCACAAGAAAGGTGTCGGTAGTTCTAAGAACGGCCGTGAATCAGAAAGCAAACGCCTGGGCGTGAAGATCTTCGGTGGTCAGTTCGCAAAGGCAGGTAACATCATCGTACGTCAGCGTGGTACCGTACACAACCCGGGTGAAAACATGGGTATGGGTAGCGACCACACACTGTATGCTCTTGTGGATGGCATCGTTAGCTTCCGCAAGCGTCGCAACAACAAATCGTACGTCTCTATCGAGCCGGTAGCTGAAGCTTAATCGGCAAGAGAGAAATGACAATAATTCTCCTCCCGAGGGCTTCGGCAATAGGGTGGAGAATTTTGTTTTTGAATCTTAATAATCGTCAACTTTTGACTGTCTTTTTTCGAGCATTTGTGACCGAGACATTTACGAGACACTTACGAGACGGATACGAGACAGATACGAGAGTAACGAAATCTTAAAAATAGTAAACTTTTTCTATGTTAACACTCAAGCAGATTAACGACGATAAAGAAGCAATCATCGCCGGACTGGAGAAGAAACATTTTAGCGGCGCACGCGAGGCCATCGATGAGGTGCTTCGTATAGATGCTGAGCGCAAGGCTGCACAGCAGCAGAAAGATGCCGCATCGGCTGAGATGAACAAAATCAGCAAATCTATCGGTGCTCTCATGGCGCAAGGTAAGCGTGACGAGGCTGAACAAGCCAAGGCGCAAACAGGCGTGCTGAAGGCGCAGATTGCTGAGTTTGAGCAGAAAATGTCTGAGGCCGAAGAAGCACAGACCAAACTGTTGCTGACCATTCCTAACGTACCTTATTCGATCGTGCCCGAAGGCGCGAGCGCAGACGATAACCTGGCTGTCGCACTCGGCAACTGGCCTAACCAACCGATGATGGACGCTATCGCTAAAGACGGCGGCATCGCGCTTCGCAACTGGGATGGCGCAACTGACGAGAAGATAGCTGCTGAGCGAATCGCCAAGAGCGAGAAACTCCCGCACTGGGAACTGGCTAAGAAATACAACCTGATCGATTTCGACCTGGGTGTTAAGATTGCCGGCGCAGGTTTCCCTGTCTATATCGGTCAAGGTGCACGCCTGCAACGCGCGCTGATCAACTTCTTCCTGGCTGAGGCTAACAAGTCCGGTTATACCGAG
>JAEEHO010000201.1 GCA_016280845.1 Paludibacteraceae bacterium
AATACGGCGAATTAAGGCAAATTCCAACTTTGAGGCTTTTGGGCTTCAAAAGGAAGAAGAACTTTTAAAGCGAATTTGTCCAACCTAAAATTTAAAGAGCCCTTGCTACGCCAGAGTTGACGACACACAAAGATAGTGGTATAATATATAAGTATATGGAAAGGGGGTTCTTTATTATGCACAAACGGCTATTGTCGCTATTGATATGTTTGAGTGTGTTGTTTGGACTACATATCACGACCATCATCTACGCGAGTGCGATAGACATAGCGGCAGCCCAACAACAAATGGCAGACAACAGTGCGGCATGGTTTACCGCAGATGCGGCAGGCAAGGCAGCTCTTCACGCAGCGAATGAAGTACTGGCGGCGGATATAGCCGCCGCGCAGGGAGGTGCGGCAAGCTACAATGTGGCAGCCGGAACATGGAATATTACAAATGCGGTAGGAGCTATAGCTTATGCATCATACGCGGCAACGCAAGCCTACGGTAGCGGGTATACTGTGGTTTACAGGCAAGACCCTGTAAAATTGCCGTACTCCAACACTTTTCTCTCTGAAGTTATATTTGAGTCCAATCAATTCGAAACAGGCGCGATCAAAGCATATATGGACGCAGGGGGTACTCACGAGGCACTGCTGCAAGCGTACAACGACGCAGCGCTATTTACAGCGCAGAATAACACCTATGGAGATGAACATAGAACTAAGGCGGCAGGTCGTGAAGCTGCAATGGTAAAAGAATTGCTCGGTCTAAGTGATGCGGAAGCATCGAGCCTTGAATGCCGGCTTACGGAGCTCAAGCAGCAATGGTCTAAAGCAACAACTGAAGCAGAACGTGCCGAAATCAACAAGCAGGCAGAATTAATACGAAATTCTTACGGTTATTCTGCCAACAGTGATAAATATACAGACGGCGATTTTCTGAGTATATACGACGCCATAGCTCGCGTGGGCGGCACGAACGGCTATACACCGACTCCCGGCACACCTACAATTAGCTCTGATGAATTCTATATAACCGTCACCTCCAGTGCCGGAGGCACTGTATCTCCCAACGGTATTGTCAGCGTAACGAGAGGAAACAACAAGTCCTTTACATTTACGCCGGATGACGGGTATGCGTTGGATAGTGTAGCCGTGGATGGCACGATAGTAAGCACAAGCGGCAACAGCTACACCATGGTAAATATCACGTCCAACCACACGCTCAGAGCTACATTTAAGCAAGCGAGCAGATTCGATGTAGGTTTTGACGACGGCACGCCCGTCACTGACCGCAACGGCAACGACCTCACCGCAAGGAACGCCACCATCAAGAGCGGCTACGGTGTATTCCTGCATATCCCGGTAGATGAGATGGTAAACCTCGCGGAAACGCCCAAAGCCACAATGAAGGCGACGTTCTTTAAGAACAGGAACGCTGAGCACGACCTCGTGTTCGTCAGCAGCGGCAGCAGCGGATACTTCGAGCTTCCGGTCAACTCCGAGAGCCCGACAGGTGCAAAATGTGCTTATATACCCGTAGGCGCAAAGGATAAAAAGTACGACATCACCGTAACCGTCACGGCGAAGGGTGCTGACAGTAACAGCTACAACTTTACACACACATACACCATCGAGGTCAAGGGCAATATGTACGACGACGTACAGTTCTCTTAATAGCGCAAGTACTTGACGGGTCAATAAAATAGTGGTATAATATAGCTATACCACAAGAAGTAGAGCAGTTACCGAAACGGTAGCTGCTCTTTTTCTTTTGAAAAAAATAAAAAAATGGAGGAATTGAAATGGCAATATTTCCCGTGATCAGCGATGAAATCATCGCCAAATTCAACGAAAAATGCGAAACCGACGGTCTGAAGCCCGAAGTCCCCGAGCTTTGTGGACACAACGGATTAGCCTGTCGGCAGAGAAACCTGGAGCAGGGTGCTAACAGAGCTCTTTGCTTTGGCTGCGCCCTCAAAACTTTTGCTGAAGAAGAGCAGACAGCTCGGAAGGAGAAAAATGAAGAAAATATATCTTGAGTATTCCGGCACGCTTAGTGAAAACATAACCGTAACCCTCAACGGCAAAATTGCCGGAGAGATACGCGGTTCAGGTGAAACAAGCGAGTGTAGTATCTTCGTCCCTTACGATGTGTACCGCGAGGGCGCAAGCCGCATGCCGGGCAAACGCTGCACAAGCTGGCAGCGTATTGAATACTGCAATACTGTCTTTGCGGCCAAACGCACATTGGAGGCGTGGTACGCTGAACTCTTTGCAAAAGAAGGAGTCAGCAGCTCTACGCCGGTAGAGTATCTGCCCAGCAATGAAAATGCCGAGTTCTACCCTACACCCGGCAAGCTGATAGGGAAGATGCTCGCTAAACTCCCTAAAATGAACTTCGAACACGTCCTTGAACCCAGCGCAGGCAAAGGTGATCTCGCGCTGGCCTTTCGAAAGTATATGATTTCGAAAGGAATGTGGTCAGAATACTACTCGGAAAACCGTATCGACGTGGTCGAGCTGGACCCGAATCTGCGCAGCATTCTTTCTGCGAAGGAAGAACTGAACGTAGTCGGAGATGACTTCCTGACTACAGATTTCAGTATCAGGTATGACCTTCTGCTAATGAACCCGCCTTTTATCAATGGAGACGAGCACTTACTCAAGGCTATACAGCTTCAGGCACGAAGCGGAGGCAAAATAGTCTGTCTTCTTAATGCGGAAACTATCCGTAATCCGTACACTGCAAGAAGACAGGCCCTTAAAAAAGCCCTCAGCGAGCTGAACGCTTCGATAGAATTCGTTGCCGACGGATTCAAGAAGGCTGAAAGACGCACGGACGTCGAGGTAGCCATAGTCTATATCGACATCCCGACACCGGCAGCCCACTCCGATATCCTCGAAGGCTTGAAAAAAGCTGCCGAGGAGAAAGCGAAGGAGCGTGCAAACCAGCCTGAGGCATTAGCCAGCACCAACTGGATGACC
>JAEEHO010000202.1 GCA_016280845.1 Paludibacteraceae bacterium
GTTGTTGTGCGTTGTGATGATCATCATCCCCAGAATCAGTATCATGATTGACATCTCAACGGCATAATTGTCGAGCCTATGCACATTGTGTATCTGCCGTGCATAAGGTACACTACCCACCGTGGCGCTCAACTTGCGTATGGCAGCCAGGTCGATCTGTTCCGGATCGGGAATAAAACGCAGCAGCAACACATAGTCTATCAAGTCTATACCTTCAGGCAGATGGCTCTGCACTTCGCGCGTATATGCATTGGGGTTGTCGTTCAACTGCGCGCGCAACTGATTGTATTCGCGGTAGTTCTGCCACTCCGGATCAGTCTTGTAGGTGGCGGCGTTCGCCATACGGCAACCGACCACCAAACCCAGCATCACCACTATCGGCACATACTTACGCCATTGACGCCATTGCCAGCCCAACGAATAGATGATGATGGGCGCCATCAGCAGTCCCACCAATCCGGCAGCGACAAAGCGTATCAGAGCCGCTATGACCACAAAGACCACGCCTGACCATTGCGCTCGTGGCGTTCCTCTGGTCAGCAGCACGCAACCCGCCAGACATGTCAAACCGGCAGTGGTGGTGAACTGCAGCGCCACAATGATTCGCGCCCAAATAATGTACACCACCATCAGCCACAACGCTTTCTCCCAACGCGCACGGTCGGATGTCCTCAGCAGAGCCGTACTCAGCACGGTCATCGATAGTATATGCAGCGTCACAAAAATCAGCGTGTACCATTCGACGGCCGTTGTCAGCCCATACAGCCATGTCAAAAAATGACCGTACAACACGTTGATATAAACCAGGTGATAATCGGGTGTGCCGCTGTAGGTACCGTTGGCTATCATACACATCATTACATCGTCGTTCTCCTCGTATTGCATAGGAAGTACGATGCTCATCAACGTGAAATACGCGATGTTGACCAGCAACATCACGGCCATCAAGCCCCAACGGTTCTTAACTATTTCGTGTATTTTTTCTATCAATGATTGATTGTTTGTTATATACCTCAGCGCACGACTGCCAATTATCGCTGCGAGAGCGCTTCCTTGATACGGCGCATTGCTTCCTTGATCTGCTCAGTACTGATGGCGTATGAGAGACGGATACAATCGTCGCAGCCGAAGGCCGAACCCGACACACACGCCACATGCGCTTTCTCTAGCAGATATTCCACCACCTGGTCACCGCTACCGATAGCGCTCACGTTCGGGAACAGATAGAACGCCCCCTTCGGTTCGTCGAACTTGAAGCCCGGTATCTCAGCCGCCAACTTGCAAATCAACTCTTTGCGTTCCTCAAACACCTTGCGCATATCCTCTACGCAATCCTGACTTCCCTTCATTGCAGCCTCAGCAGCCTTCTGCGCTACCATCGTGGCGCACGTGATCTGCTGTCCTTGCAGACGTGCACATCCGCTGATGAACTTAGCATCCTTGCAGAGCATCCATCCGATACGATAACCCGTCATCGCGTAAGCCTTGCTCACGCCGTTGATAACAATCAGTCGGTCTGCCAATTGCGGGTATTGTGCGAAACTGACAGCTTCTACGCCATACACCAGCGGGCTATAGATCTCGTCAGCCAGCACAGCCACCTGAGGATATTCCTCCAGCACAGCCACCAGTTCGTCCAGTTGCTGGCGGCTATAGACGCTACCGGTCGGGTTGTTAGGCGTGCAGAGCAACAGTAGTCGGGTCTTCGGCGTGATAGCCTTGCGTAACTGGTCCGGGGTCAGACAGTACTGGTCCTCCATGCGCGTTGCTATATTCACCACGCGGCCTTCTGCCACCTTGACCATCTCGCTGTAACTGACCCAACACGGCGTAGGCAGAATAACCTCGTCACCCGGGTTGATGATAGTCTGGATGGCATTATAGATAGCCATCTTGGCGCCCACACTCACCAGCACATCATTGGCAGTGTACACGATCTTGGAACGCTCGTTCTGACGCATGGCTGCCGCCTCACGCAAACCGGGCAATCCGCGCACTGGACCATAGTGCGACCAGTGGTTGGCCACAGCCTCCTGAGCCGCCTGTTGGATGTGTTGCGGCGTGTCCATATCGGGCTCACCCAACGACATTCCGATTACATCCACTCCTTGTTCACGCATTTGTTGGCAACGAGCCGCCATCTGCAAACTCTGCGACTCTGCCAGTCGCTCAATTCGTTCTGCAATTTTCATTATATGAATTATTAAATACCTTTTTCTTATTTATGATTTCAAATTTCAAATTTCAAATTTGCAATCTCAAATCTCAAATGCGCGTAGCGCTATGCACTATGTGTCTTGTGCGTCAGTATCGAACGCATAATCAGGAAGAAATACTTCCAGTCCGTCCTGCACGGGTGCTCCAGATACTCCGTCAGATACTTGTCCTCACTCGCAAACAGTTCGTCGAACGTGTTCGGATGGTCGATATAGAACGGAGGTATCAGTCCCGGTTTGCTCAGCGTACGTTTGTCCTGCAACCACTTGGGATAGGTATCAAACATAGCCTTGCTCAACGGGCGCACGCCCACCAGCTTGACATCACCGCGAATCCAGTTGATCAACATAGGCAGTTCGTCCAACCAGTATTTGCGCATGAAGCGTCCCCACGTGGTGATACGCCAATCGTCGTTCGACTTGTCGGCTATATCCATTCCGCCGCGTTTGTCAAACACATATTTCTGTATATACTCGGCGTACGGGTGCATCGTGCGGAACTTGTAGAAATAGCGTATCTCCTTGTTTTTCCATACACGCGGCAACTTGATCAACGGGCCGTACAACTTGATTCGCTCCTGCGGATACGGCTGCGACTGACGGCGCGCAAAGATATATTCTATATGTCCCATCGGCACTATTTCCTCCACCGCAAATCCACAGTAGTACAGACGTCCCAGCACCTCAGTCTTACTCAACATTCGCTTGCGGCCGTTGGTCACATCGTAATATAGACGGCTGGTCAGCAACATACGCGGAATAACACGCTTGCGGAAGAAATATAGACCGTAGATGATCCAATTGATACCGCGGGGGTAACGCACCAGCATTTTCTTCTTAATATACTCTTGCGGGCGGTAGCAGCACACATAGCGCCCGTCGTCCGGCAGTTTCTGGTTAATCAGACACAAGCGGTTGTTGATACCACGCATGTTGTTCAATAGCGTCATATCTACTATCGTTGCGTACTGGTAAGTAGGCAACTGCAACACGCTGAACTGCTGGTTGTCGCACACCACGCGCGTCTGCATCGAATTCAGATTGGCTTTCTCTAGCAACATAGCGTAGTCTTTCTCCGTGGTCACAGACAGCACCGACTGACGAATAGACGCCACCGACCCCTGCGAACGCGGTTTGTCCTCACGCTTAACTGTTGCATCGCTGCGCTGCTCAATCTGCATGATCGGCACAGTCATGTTGGTAGCGTATTTCCAGTAGTGCTCGCCTATCAGCACTAGCACTTCCATTCCGCCGACCATCAGCACCATCCAGCTCGCCACTTTCGGAGAGAACTGCCACGGCAACATAGGCAACAGCCAGTTGCTCAGGCCAACCATGATTCCCATAGTCAGCGACAGCGAACCCATCGAACGCCAGATACGAACAAGCACATAAGGACGATATAGCTGGGCAGCCCAGGCCACAACAATCCACGCGGCAGCCATTCCCTCAAACAGCAAAATGTAGCTTGCCACGTCCCACTTGTCATCCAACCAGCGCCACAACATGCATAACACAGTCGCTATCGTCCATAGAATAAAGTCCACAAACGCACGCTTGGTGATATGTTGAGCATTTCCGTTTTTACGCATAATGATAAAATTGGGCGCAAAGATACAAAAAAAAACTTATATCTCCAAATTAAAATTCACATTATAGTAAATTATATGTATATTCCTCGCAAAAGATCTTTGTTCGAAATGTTTCAAAATTAAAAATTCGCGTATAAATATAAAAATCCTGCACTTTTTTTGCTCGTTCAAAATAATTATTGTAATTTTGCGGCGTATTTTGGTAGACGTTTGTAAGGAATGAAAGAAACAACACATCATTTGTCTTTTAAAACACTATTGTCAGCATACTTTTTGTTATGCTCTATATACACATACGCTGCAAATTATTACTTTGTAGGTAATGATAACGATTGGGGGGATGATTTAATGCTTCTCAGCGCTGGGGGATGCTATTATTACTATGAATTAAAAACAAATCAGTCCAACGGATCTTTTGACATCGAGGACTATGATAATAGTATAACCTACAATCGAGCTTACGTGCAATCCGGTTTCAATGGTACAGATATTGCGATGACGGAAGGAGCGTCTGGTGATGCCAAGATTACCGCATCTGCCGGAAGTTACATTCTTTTCTGGCTTCCCAACACATATTATAACAGCAACAACACGCATGTCATCAGCGCGTCCACCACTCTACCTAACGACGCGGCGGCATGCACTGCTCCCGTTTCTGTTACCGTCAATCCGACCGAGACGGACGGATGGGGACGGTTCGGCGGAGAGACTATCAGCCTCAGCGCAGTTCCTGTCGGCGGGTCGGGAGCCTTCACCTATCAATGGAAACTCAACGGAGTCGCTATCCCTGGCGCCACTTCTCCAACTTACACCAAGCCGAATTGTTCGCTTGCCGATGCCGGCAACTATACGTGCGTCATCTCTACAGGCCCGGCATGCAGTGCCGAGAGTGCAGATTATTTTGTCAAGGTCTATACACTGCAGAAATATGGCAGTAACACAACTTCCTATAATTTCACGCGCGAGGGAAACAGCAAAGTTGGACGGGCAGAAGTGACTCTTTCCTCTAATGGTTCGGACTACCAATTCAAGATCTTTGCCGGCGGCGCGGAATACTACGGCAACAACGGCAGAGTGACGGCCGACGTCAGCGAATGGACATGGGAAACCGGCAAAAACAACTGCCGTATCTACACTGGTTGGACAGGCACATTCACATTCATCATCGACTATAACGGCAACGGCGGCGCACCAAAAGTCAGCGTTCTGTATCCGCGCAAAGCCATTTATATGGTCTGCGGAGGCAGTTGGTGCAACGACAATCCGAAATTCTATGCACACACTTGGGGAAATGCCGACTATGATGCCGAACTGACCGAATTTGCCTGCGCTTCCAGCATCTA
>JAEEHO010000203.1 GCA_016280845.1 Paludibacteraceae bacterium
ATTGCGTATATAGAGTCGCAGAAAGAACTCGCGCGGCAGAAAGGTTATGCCGAGACGCTCTTCGGTCGCAAGCGTTACCTGCCGGACATCAATTCGCAGAACGCTACCGTGCGCTCGTTCGCCGAACGCAATGCCGTCAACGCGCCTATACAGGGCACAGCGGCCGACATTATCAAGATGGCAATGGTCAGCATTCACCGCCGGCTGAAAGAGGAAGGACTGAAGGCGCAAATGACCATGCAGGTGCACGACGAATTGAACTTCAATGTGCCCGCCGCCGAAGTGGACCGTGTGCGCGAGATAGTAGTCAGCGAAATGCAGAACGCCGTGCAACTGTCCGTTCCGCTCATCGCTGAATGTGGCGTAGGAGAGAACTGGCTGGAAGCACACTAAATGACCCAATAAATGGTAAATGACCAAATGGTAAATCTAAAAGAGCCATGATAAAATTAACAATCATCTTGCTTATCCGTGTTCTCTGCATCGGCAACAGCTTCTCTTGGGATGCTGTGGAACAAGAGCTTGTTCCGTTGTGCGAAGAGAAGGGCATAGAGATAGAGGTGCACAATCTCTATTACGGCGGGTGCTCGTTGCAGCAGCATGTCGTGTTCATGCAGAAGAACAAAGCCGTCTATGGCCACCGCGTTTGCACGAACGCCGAACCTCGTATCGTCAAAGACACCATCACGCTGCGCCAAGCGCTCATGGACGGCAAGTACGATTATATATCCTTCCAACAAGCCAGTCATGACAGTGGTATCCGCAGCAGTTACGAGCCGTGGCTGTCTATTTTGATCGATTCGGTCCGTGCTTACCAACCCGACGCGCAACTTTGCTGGATGCAGACGTGGGCGTACAGTCAGGATGCCAAGCATCCCGCTTATCCGCGTTACCACAACTCCCAACAAGAGATGTGGGACAGCATCCAAGCCTGCACTAAGTATGTAACAGCTTTGCCCCTTTCTCCCTCCCTTGAGGGGAGGGTCGGGGAGAGGTTTCTCCTTATACCATGTGGGGCTGCCATCCAACTTGCGCGCCAGACGAAACTGGGCGATACGCTGTGCCGTGACGGCTACCATCTCAATTACGAGTACGGGCGTTATACGGCGGCTTGTGTGTGGTACGAGATTCTGACGGGCAAGGATGTTCGTCGCAATAAGTACTGCAATCCTCAGATGACTCACAAGCAGCGCATCTATACCCAAAATGCCGCCCACCAGGCCGTTAGACAGTGCCATTGAATACTCTTCAATGCTCTTTTTCTGCCTAAAACTTGCATATATGCAAAAAAAGCAGTACCTTTGCACCCGCAAAGGTGCGTGTGCTCCTTTGCGCCCTGTTTTGATAAATAACAAATACGTATATGGAGTATAATTTTTCTGAGATTGAGCAAAAGTGGCAAAAGGCTTGGGACGACAAACAAGCCTACAAGGTGTCGAACAAGAGTGACAAACCGCACTACTATGTGTTGGATATGTTTCCCTATCCGTCGGGAGCCGGATTGCACGTCGGTCACCCGCTCGGTTACATCGCCAGCGACATCTACAGCCGCTACAAACGTCTCAAGGGATTCAATGTGTTGCACCCGATGGGCTTCGACAGCTACGGTTTGCCGGCAGAACAATATGCTATTCAGACCGGACAACACCCCGAGAAAACCACTTTCGAGAACATCGACCGCTATATATCCCAATTACGCAAGATCGGTTTCTGCTACGATTGGAACCGTGAGATCCGTACGTGCGACCCGAAGTACTACCACTGGACTCAGTGGGCATTCATACAGATGTTCAACAGTTATTTTGATCCGAAGACTCAGAAGGCGCAGCCTATCAGTCAATTGGTAGCGGAGTTTGAGGCCAATGATCCGAAATGGGCATTGCTGAGCGAAAAGGAGAAACAGGAACGACTGATGGGTTACCGTATTGCTTATTTGGCTGATACCAAGGTGAACTGGTGTCCTAAACTGGGAACCGTTCTGGCGAACGATGAGGTAAGCGAGGGACTGAGTGTGCGTGGCGGTTATCCGGTGGAGCAACGCGTGATGCGCCAGTGGTGTCTGCGCGTGAGTGCTTATGCCGGACGCCTGTTGGAAGGCTTGGACCGTATCGACTGGACTGACAGTCTTAAAGAGACCCAGCGCAATTGGATCGGCCGTTCCGAAGGCGCAGAGATGCAGTTTGCCGTCAAGGGACAAGATGCACCGTTCACTATCTTCACAACCCGCGCAGACACAGTCTTCGGTGTGACCTTCATGGTACTGGCACCCGAGAGTGAATACGTGAGCCGTGTGGTAACGCCGGAGCAGAAAGCCGAAGTGGACGCTTATCTCCAGCGCTGCAAGAACCGCACCGAGCGCGAACGTATTGCTGACCGCAAAGTGACTGGTGTGTTCACAGGTAGCTATGCCATCAATCCGCTCACACAGGGCGAGATTCCTATTTATATTTCCGATTATGTATTGGCCGGATACGGCACTGGTGCCATCATGGCTGTGCCTGCACACGATAGCCGCGACTACGCTTTCGCTAAGCACTTCAACCTGCCGATTATTCCGCTGATTGAGGGCGCAGACGTGAGCGAAGAGTCGTTTGATGCAAAAGAAGGCAAGATGATCAACTCCGGATTCCTCAATGGAATGGAGGTCAAAGACGCTATTCAGGCGATGAAGGAATATATCACCAACACGGGTATCGGTCGCGTCAAGGTCAACTATCGTCTGCGTGACGCTATCTTCAGCCGTCAGCGTTATTGGGGAGAACCGTTCCCTATCTACTACAAAGACGGAATGCCGTACACCTTGCCCGAAGAGTGTCTGCCGCTTGAGTTGCCGGAAGTGAGCGACTTCAAGCCGACCGAGACAGGCGAACCACCGTTGGGACATGCTACACGCTGGGCTTGGGACGAAGCTAACAAGCAAGTGGTGGACAAAAGCAAAATAGACAATAAGACTATTTTCCCGCTCGAATTGTGCACCATGCCGGGCTTTGCCGGTTCGTCGGCATACTACCTGCGTTATATGGATCCGCAGAACGATAAGGCGTTGGTGGACAAGGATGTGAATGCATATTGGCATCAGGTGGACCTTTATCTGGGTGGTTCGGAGCACGCCACAGGTCACTTGATCTATAGCCGTTTCTGGAATAAGTTCCTCTACGACCTGGGATATATATGCGAGGACGAGCCGTTCAAGAAACTGATTAACCAGGGAATGATTCAGGGCCGTTCGAACTTTGTTTATCGCTATATAGGCGAAGGCGCAACGGGCAATCTGTATATCAGCTACAACCTCATCGATAACCCTGAATATAAAGACAAAGTGCAACCGATTCACGTCAACGTGAACTTGGTTAGCAACGATGTGCTGGATGTTGACGCTTTCCGTCGTTGGATGCCGGAGTTCAAGAGCGCCGAGTTCGTTTATTCCGACGGTACATCGGGCGAACTGATCGGCTATACTGCCGGACCGAAGCAGTATATATGCGGTTGGGCGGTAGAGAAGATGTCCAAATCGATGTTCAATGTCGTTAACCCGGATGATGTGATTGCCAAGTTCGGCGCCGACACGCTGCGTCTGTATGAGATGTTCCTCGGCCCGCTGGAGATGTCTAAACCGTGGGATACCAACGGTATCGACGGTGTTCACCGTTTCTTGCGCCGTCTGTGGAATATGTATGAGACCGTCAGCAACGAAGAGCCGACCAAGGAAGAGTTGCGTTCGCTCCATAAACTGATTAAGAAGATTACTTGGGATATTGAGAACTTCTCGTTCAATACATCTATCCCTGCGTTCATGATTGCGCAGAACGAACTGTCCGCACTCAAGTGCAACAAGCGTGCCATCTTGGAGCAAGTGGCAGTTCTCCTTGCGCCTTATGCTCCGCATATCGCCGAAGAGATGTACCACCGTTGCGGCAATGATACGTTTGTCATTGATGCTGCATGGCCCGAGTGCAACGAGGCTTATCTCGTTGAGGATACCCAGAAGTATCCGGTTCAGTTCAACGGCAAGGTGCGCTTCACGTTCGAGTGCCCGAAGGATACGCCGCGCGAGGAAGTGGAGAAACTGGTTCTGGCACACGAGGATACCGCGAAGTACCTCGCCGGCAATGCAGTCAAGAAGATTATCGTCGTGCCTGGCAAGATTGTCAATATTGTGATGTAACAAAGCAACCAATCGGTGACCAACCGTCACCAAATGAAATATGCGCAAAGCGTTGCGCAAACAACATAAAATTATAGAACTTTAGCTTTTATTCTTGTCAATCTAAATCGGCAAAATTTAAGTATGGGACAGAATAATAAAAGCGAATGTTCACGCAGAAGCGTGGACTATTCGTGTATATTATTGTCCCAAGGTTTTGCCGAACCGAGATTGACTAGTGTACACAAATAGTTACACGCTTTTTTGTTGTGCTTGTTTACGATATTATATAGTAGGAGGATGCCGAAAATCCGATAAAGAGTAGGCACTAAAATCTAATCAGTATGGATTTCAAAGACTCAATCAAACAGTTAGCCAAGAGAGCAGGAGAACTGAAAAACAACCTTCAAACAGAAGAAGCAACGAAAAATGCCTTAATCATGCCATTTATTCAAACTTTAGGCTATGACGTGTTCAACCCGTTGGAAGTCGTTCCGGAAATGGATTGTGACTTAACTAAAAAGAAGGGAGAAAAGATTGATTATGCTATTATGAAAGATGGCGAGACCATCATGGTAATTGAATGCAAGCATTGGCAACAGAGTCTTGATATTCACAAGGCACAATTAGCACGTTATTTTGTTGCCTCAAAAGCAAAATTTGGTTTGCTCACAAATGGTATAGAATACCGTTTCTATACCGATTTGGTTAAAACGAATCTAATGGATGAAGTTCCTTTCTTAGAGTTTAATATTGAACAACTAAAAGAGGCGCAAATCAAATCATTAGAGAAGTTTACTAAAGAGAATTTCGATGTTGATAATATCATGAATTCTGCAAGCGAATTAAAGTTCGTGAGCGAAGTTAAGAAAATCATTAAAGAACTCATTGAGAACCCGAATCCAGACTTTGTTAAAATGCTTGCAAAACAAGTATATCCGGGAAACGTAACATCTAGCGTCTTAACGCAATTTACAGATATAGTAAAGAAAGCAGGTGCAAGTTATGTAAATGACAAAATCTCTGAACGTCTTAATATAGTGGTTCAAACAAACGAGGCTGAACAACAAAAAGTAGAGGATACTCCAGTAGAGGTTCCTGGAGCGAAAAAAGATAGTGAAGTCGTTACCACACAGACAGAGATGGAAGCATATTACATTGTTAAGAGCATCTTGCGCGAAGTTATACCGGGAGAACGCGTAACGATGCGTGATGCAATATCTTACTGCTCGATATTTATTGACGACAACAATCGTAAGCCTGTTTGCCGCCTCCATTTTAACAATGAGAGCAACCTTCGTCTAGAGCCTGTAGGAGAAGACGGAAAGGGCGAGAAATATAAAATTGAGTCGCTAGATGAAATCTACAAGTATGCAGATCAACTAATAGAAGCGGCCAAACGTTATATTTGAATTCATGAGAGATAAATTCAAACGGCTGTTTTTGAATGAGAAAGCCATCATGGCCGTCATTCTGCTTAATGCGGCTGTTATTTACCTGCAAGTCAGTGGGTACGAGAACCTTGTGCTGACCATTCTTGATTTTGCTTGTACTGCCATTTTTATCATAGAAATGGCAGTCAAGCATAAAGAATATGGTTTCCGCGGTTATTGGAAAGATGGTTGGAACCGAATGGACGGTGCTTTAGTACTGCTATCTATACCCTCCTTGTTGAATGTATTTGTCCCGACGATAGCCAGCAATCTATCTGTTTTGCTCATCTTGCGAGTGTTGCGTGTGCTACGTTTCTTCCGTGTGATGCACTTCTTCCCTAATTTCTCTAAAGTAGTTCGGAGTTTTAAAACCGCAATGCGTGAATCATATGGTGTATTACTTAGTTTCTGTGTTATTATTGTTATATTCGGGTTGCTCAATTGTAGCATGTTTCAAGAGGCTGATCCGGAGCATTTTTCAACACCGCTCCGTTCGATATACTCCGTCTTTCAAATTTGTACAATTGAAGGATGGTACGATATCCCGAATTCGATAGCAGACTACTATGGCAATTCTGTAGTTATTCCTCATCTAGTCCGTATATATTTCACTTTGCTCTTAATTATGGGTGGAATAATTGGAATGTCTTTCCTGAATTCCATTTTTGTAGATGCAATGGTAGCTGACAACAATGATGATGTTAAGAAACAAATAGAGACACTACAAGAGAGTATCGATGAACTTAAGCAGATGTTACGAGATAAACAAAGCAGCAAGTAGCATATAATTTTTTGCATTGACGATATGGCGATATCGTCAATGTCGCCACTTCCGCCATGCAAAATTTTTCTCTTCGCTCCGTTCGCGGGTCTTTAGCCCCGCGTCATCTAGATTTTCTGGAGTATCTAGAATAGCGTAGCGGTCTATATTTTCTGGTATATCTAGTTAGTCAACTTGGTCTTTTTTCTATGCATTTCTTCGCATTGCACTTTCTGCACTATTTGCACTTTCAATCTTATGCCTGTTGTTTCATTCGTTCATAATCAACGGATTGTATTCAAAGTGCAGAAAGTGCAAATTGTGCAATTCAAATTTTTACTCACTTTTTACGAACACTGTGTTCTCCTGCGGGGTCCCCGACAAATTTCTAATTTGCGGGGTGAAGCGGAGGCATCGGTCGCTTTAATGAGCGCGTTGCGCTCAGTCTGTGCGATCCGATTGCCGAACGCGTCGTTAGTGATTCGTTATAGATTCTTAGTTATTGCCGAGGGTATCTGCCGACGATCACGGAATCTAGCCTATGTAGTCCATATACTATATGCAGGATTTCTTCGCAATCCTTAGCCCTCGCCGTGGGCGAGTTCTACAAGCCTATAACAAAAAACGTGCTTGAAATAACTTTCAAACACGTTTCTCTTTTAGTCTTGTGATCCATGCAGGATTCAAACCTGCAACC
>JAEEHO010000204.1 GCA_016280845.1 Paludibacteraceae bacterium
CTATGTTCGTTTGGAAGATTATCGATTGCCTACATTCAATTTGACCTTTGAAGACTCATGCCGCAAAATGAATCGCGACAAACTTTCTCCTATTGTTGGTAAGGCATTTCGAACAAATGGCATGCCCATGATTGGGGCTATCGTGTCAGCAAAGGTGGTGTTTGGGCGTCCTGAAAAAACAATATGTGTTTTGGATACGGTCATGACCGACAGCGAAGGAAGATTCAGTTTCTCTCTAACAGAGGAAGCGAAGCGGCATATTAAGGATAATTATAGCATGAGCGTCAGTGCCTCTTTAATCGCACCAGACGGAGAAAAACGAGATGCTGATATATCCATTGTGTTTTCTTTGGATTCATCTTTGGATTCATTTGCGGATAGTAAGCCACAGCTAATTGCCGGTGTTCCTCAAGATTCGCTATTATGGATTCCTTTTGATAGCACTACTATCAATGGTCGCGAAGTCACAATGCGTGTTGGCGTGCCGCGTTTGTCTTGGGTGTATTGTGTGGTTAGCAATCGTGACAAGATTCTTTCGCATACATGGCAGCAACTTGCGCCGGGCATGCACTCATATTCATTCACGTTGCCCGATACACCTAATGATTACCTCGATATTCGTTTTATAACTACTGATTCCAAGGGCAAGCATGTAGAACGCTATCGTCATTTACAAGGAGTATCACCAACTGAACTGCATATTATTCCGGTCACTATGCGTGATTATCTAACTCCCGATGCATATGAGTCCTGGACTTTCCGACTCACAGATGCGAAGGGGAAGCCTGTGATGGGACGCATGGTGTTATCTATGACCGACAATGCTCTCGAATTACTGAACTCTTCCACATGGTTTCATCCGCTGATGAAACAATGGAATAGGCCCTATACGCAAGTTCAAACGCCGTACTATCCCTCTCGTGCGCAGCGTTATACAATGACTATTCCACAAATGACGCAAAATATAGTGCCATTGCTATTCGAACCTTACCGAATTTATAATGGAGATCTCTTAATCGCTTCTGGTAAAGTGGTAGATGTCCACGGCGAACCACTTATTGGAGTCTCTATTCTTGAACAAGGAGGTGTAATTGGAACTGTAAGTGATTTTGATGGAAACTTTGTTCTTCCTCTTAAGCAGAGTTCCATGATAGAGCTTTCTTATATTGGTATGCAAACCATTGTTTGCGAGGCTACCAGCAACATGTGTATTGTGATGCAAGAGGACGCACAAGCATTGAATGAAGTTGTATCTTTAGGCTATGGTTTCTCAAAAAAATATACTGGTACAGTGGCCGGAGTGCAATCAAGTATCAGAGTTAGAGGTACTGGTTCCCTGTCAGCGAACTCAATACCAATAGTCGAAGAAGTAGAAACACTCGGTGTTGTAGAAGAGAGCGATTCGGAAGGAGAAACATCTTCTTCAAGCAATCCCGCTCAATCGACTATTCTGCGACAAGGCGATACGCGATTGTCACTCTATCTTCCGTCCTTGCGAACCGATAGTGCAGGCGAGATCCATGTCCGTTTCTTGACTCCGTCGGATAACACCAAGTGGCTTGTGCAAGCTATGGCGTGGACTAAAGAATGCACGTCCGATTATATAGGCCGCACTCTTACGGCTCGCCGTACATTGATGCTTCGACTTCAGTTACCGCGCTTCATGCGTCATGGTGATGCACTCAAGTTGCCATGCGTCATCAGCAATACTGCGGATACAACTAAGCAGGCATCGGTCATTGTGCGTATATTAGATGCAGCCACCGATAGTCTGCTTACGACCTACACATCTTCTGTACGTCTGACTCCGGCTTCATCACAAACGCTATTCTTCCCATATACTGCGGATCATAATACCGATATAGTCGTGCAAGCGGAAGTTAAGGATAATAGCGGTATGTCCGATGGAGAGAAACGCCTGCTTCGCATTCTTCCTATAGACGAGCCGGTCAAAGAGAGTGTTCCTTTCTTCATACATGCTTCGGATACGGCACAGACACTTCGCCTGGCAGCTCCTGCTGCCGCCGAGAATCGCAAGGTGGAACTTATGTTATGTAACGATCCTATCGCTTATGTCGCCGCACAACTGCCTGCCGAGATTGATTCTTCGGCAATAACGGTCACGCAACTTGCACATAATTTGTACACATTATCCCTGCGCAATCGTTTGGCAAAAAATTATCCATCGTTAGTTGAACCGGTTAAACTTTCATCACTCATCAGCAAATTGCAGGACTATCAACGTGTTAACGGAGCTTTCTCATGGTTGAAGTATTCTGGCAGTTTTGCCTCATATTATCTCACGCTGCGTGTACTTGATTTGCTCGGAGATCTGCAACATGCCGGTGCGTTGGACAACCAACTCAAATATACCAAGCGGAGAGCCGTTGGGTATATCGATCGTGAAATCGTCCGTGACGAGGCTGCTTATCGAAAAAAGCACCATGACTCGCTTCCTGATTACAATAGTACACACTATGCGCAATATGCTTATATTCGTGTAATGTTCGATGATCCGCAGGATGAAGATGTCCATCGTATTGTTTCGGCTACGCTTGACTCACTCTATGATCATCTCAATACCAAAGAACTTACAGCGTGGCCGTTACTGGCTCTCACATTCGAACGAGCCGGACAACATGAGCGTGCACTTTCGCTTATAAACGGTCTTCGTCGTTACGCTATGATAGATGATGCTCATGGTATGTATTGGAACAATCTTCCCAATCGTTGGTGGTGGTATCAACAAGCAGAGGTTCAGGCTTCTTTCCTCATGGCATTCAGTATTATCGACCCGCGTCCTGCAGAGTTGGAAGCCATGCATCAATGGCTGATACTCAATAATCGCACTACCAATTGGGGCGAATCGTCACTTAATGCTTACGCTACTTATGCGTTAATGCACGATAGTGTATACGCTACAGCTTCTTCTGTTGATAGCGCAACACTACAATACATATCTTTGCCGGACTCTACCACTTGCTACACCTTGCATCATACTGTCGGCAAACCTGCATGGGGAGCATTGATGACGTCCTATAATGCGCCGGTTGACCAACTCAAACCATTCGCTTCGCCGGCTATGAAGATAGAGCGCAGATTTGATTGCGTAGATAAATCAGTCGATTCACAAACGTCTCTTTCTAAAGGCGATCGCGTTCGTGTGACAATCACCCTTACTACTGACCGTGAGATGGATAATGTAGTCGTCACAGACCGCAGACCCGCTATCTTGGAACCGATGGGACTATCCTCTTTTAACTGGTTGAGCAATACGCTTTATTACTGCGAGATACGCAATGCCGATCAAATCTTTTATGTTGAGCATTTGTGCTGCGGAACAACCGTGCTTTCATATGATTGCTATGTGACGGCTTCCGGAACAACGCTTGCCGGTCTTGCCTCTGCTGTGTGCGATATAGCGCCGGAGTTCACTACACATACTGCTTCAGCGGTCTTAGAGGCTTTGTGGTAAAAAAAATAAAAAAATATTTGTGTATATGCAAAAAATGTAGTATATTTGCAGCCGATTTTGCGTAACGCGCGCACATAGCGAAGATGGCAAAGCGTTTATTGCTATGTGCAGCAACGAGGCTATAGGTAATGAGAATCGTATAAAATTTGATACTATGTACAAAGATTTTCAGACACATTTGCAGCAAGCGCTGCAAGAAATCAAGGACGCAGGGCTCTACAAGAACGAGCGCGTGATCATCACGCCGCAGTCATCGGCTATCCAGGTCGAGGGAGGCAAAGATGTGATTAACTTCTGCGCCAATAACTACCTTGGTCTGGCTGACAATGCCGAACTGATTCAGGCAGCCAAAGAGCGCATGGACGCTCGCGGCTATGGTATGGCTTCGGTGCGCTTCATCTGCGGTACGCAGGATACGCACAAGGAGTTGGAACGTGTTATCTCTGATTTCTTCGGCACCGAAGACACTATCCTCTACGCTGCATGCTTTGATGCCAACGGCGGTTTGTTCGAACCGTTGCTGACCGACGAGGATGCCATCATCTCCGATGCACTCAACCATGCCTCCATCATCGATGGTGTGCGCCTGTGCAAGGCTGTGCGCTATCGTTATGCTAACGGCGACATGGCTGACCTCGAGGAAAAACTGAAAGCCGCACAGGCACAGCGTTTCCGTATCATTGCTACCGACGGAGTCTTCTCGATGGACGGCAATGTGTGCCCGCTGGATAAGATATATGAGTTGGCTCGCAAGTACAATGCCCTCGTCATGGTGGATGAGTCGCACTCGGCCGGCGTGGTAGGAAAGACCGGACACGGCGTGACCGAACTGTACAATCTGCGAGGCAAGGTGGAGATCATCACCGGTACGCTCGGCAAAGCTTTCGGTGGCTCGGTTGGCGGATTCACAACGGGTAAGAAAGAGATCATCGACATGCTTCGTCAACGCAGCCGTCCGTATCTCTTCTCCAACTCTATTCCGCCGATGATTGCTGCAGCCGGTATCAAGACCTTTGAGATCCTCACCCGCAGCAACGAACTGCAAGACCGTCTGCATGAGAATACCGCATACTTCGTGGAGAAGATGAAGGCTGCCGGATTTGATATCAAGCCTACACAATCCGCTATCTGTGCGGTCATGCTCTATGACGCACGTCTGAGCCAAGAGTTCGCAGCGGCTCTGCAGGAAGAAGGAATATACGTCACGGGCTTCTACTATCCGGTTGTTCCTAAGGGTCAGGCACGTATACGCGTACAAGTGAGCGCTGCCCACACACGTGAGCAACTCGACAGAGGCGTAGCTGCCTTCATCAAGATCGGCAAAAAACTTGCAGTACTGAAATGAAAGCACTCGTAAAAAGATATGCAAAGCCGGGCATCTGGATGGAAGATGTACCGATGCCGGAAGTAGGCGTCAATGACGTTCTTATCAAGGTCAAAAAGGCTGCTATTTGCGGTACTGCCCTCCACATGTACAAGTGGGACGCATGGTCGCAAGCCCAGTGCACTCCGCCCTACACAATGGGACATGAGTTTGTCGGCGAAGTGGCCGAAATCGGTCCCGGTGTGCGCAATATCAAGGTGGGCGAACGCGTCACGGCCGAGGGACACATTGTCTGCGGTCATTGCCGTAACTGCCGCCGAGGCATGGGACACGTGTGCGAAAACACGATCTCTGTCGGCATCATGGGCAAGGACGGTTGTTTCGCTGAATACGTGACCATTCCGGAATCCAATGTGGTCAAACTGCACCCGTCTATTCCCGACGATTTTGCAGCCATCATGGATCCGTTCGGCAACGCTACGCACACCGCACTCGCTTTTCCGCTGCTCGGCGAAGATGTGCTCATCACCGGAGCCGGACTCATCGGAACAATGGCCGCAGGCATATGTCGATATGCGGGTGCCAAACATATCGTCGTTACCGATATCAACCCGCTGCGACTCGAGATTGCTAAGAAGATGGGAGCCACGCTCACCGTTGATGGTAGCAAAGGAGAAACAGTAGAAGGCGCTATGAAAACCCTCGGTATCAAGGGCTTCGATGTCGGACTGGAGATGTCCGGAGCACCCGCTGCCTTCAACGATATGATCGAGCATATGTACAAAGGTGCCAATATTGCGCAACTCGGTATATTGCCGTCCGAGACCCAGGTCAACTGGTCTGACGTTATCTTCAATGCCCTCACTATCAAGGGTATCACGGGACGCCGCATGTGGGAGACCTGGTATCAGATGGAGCAGATGTTGCTCGGCGGACTCGACCTCTCGCCGGTCATCACACACCGCTTTAAGTTCGAAGATTTCCAGAAGGGCTTCGACGTCATGGTCTCCGGTCAGTGCGGTAAGGTGTTACTCGAATGGTAACTCGTCACCCTGTAATCCTTTGTACATTGTACATCGTTCCTTTGTACATTGTACATCGTTCCTTTGTACATTATCGGGGTTTCATCGGGGTTTTATCGAGTGTGTTCGCTGTTAGTTACGAGAACGACCTAGGTGATTCCTAGGTGATACCTAGGTTACACCTAGGTTATTTAGCGACTCTCAAGCCACTCTCGCGCCACCCTGAAACGAACTCAAAAAACATATTGGCACTATTTTTGTTGCAAATATAACAAACAAAGAAGAAGTTAATACAAACAAACGAAGAAGGTTATTTTATAACCATTATTAACTAAATTAAGAAGAAAATGAAAAAGATTTTACTTAGCGCATTGCTGCTCATTGGCGGTATCGCTATGTGCCCAGCATTGACCCGTGAGGGACTGACTGAGTACAAACTGGACAACGGTCTCACAGTCCTGCTGTGGGAGGATCACGAAGCACCGGATGTAACAGGCTATATTGCCGTCCGTGCAGGTGCCGTGGATGAACCGGCTGAATATACCGGCTTGGCTCACTATTTGGAGCATATGCTCTTCAAAGGTACGCAGAAAATTGGTGCTCTTGACTGGGAGAAAGAGAAACCTATCTACGATTCTATTATCGACTTGTACGACAAGTACAGCGAGACTACAGATCCAAAGGTGCGTGAGCAACTCGCTACTCAAATTAACGAGTGCTCTATGCGTCAAGCTAAGGTGTCCTCGTTGTTGGATTTCTTCGTACTGCATGACATGATCGGTGCAGAAGGCGTGAACGCTTTCACATCGTATGATATGACATGCTACCTCAACACTTTCCCTGCTTCGGAGATGTATCGTTGGTTGAACGTCTTCTCTGAGCGTCTGATCAATCCTGTCTTCCGTACTTTCCAGGCAGAGTTGGAGAACGTGTTCGAGGAGTACAATATGTACGCTAACGATCCTTCGTCACAGGTACAAGAGCAACTCCAAAAGGATGTTTTCAAAGGCTGCCCGTACGAGCGTGATATCATCGGTACACCGGAGCACCTTAAGAACCCGCGTCTGAGCAAACTGATCGAGTTCTTCAATACATGGTATGTACCTAACAACATGGCACTTGTCATCGTCGGAGACTTTGATGCAGAGAAGGCTAAACCGATGATTCAGGAGACTTTCTCGCGTCTGCAGCCGAAAGAACTGCCGGCACGTTCTACCTATCCGGAAGTATCGTTCGCAGGCAACCCGACCAAGCACTACAACCTCGGTTACAACCCGCAGATTGCTTGGATCTATCAGGGTGTTAAGAAGGGCCATCCGGACGAGAAAGCACTTGATTTCGTTTGCGCACTCTTGACTAACGGTCAGATTGGTTTGCTCGACAAACTGAACACCAAGGGTGATGTATCGGCTGCTTATGCTTATAGCGACCCACGCCGTTTCACCGGTCGTATCATGATCGAGGCTATTCCTTACTACGATGCTAACCAGCAGATGTTCGAGTCGGACAAGGCTACCAAGGCTATCGTTATGAAGGAGATTGAGAAAATCAAGAATGGTGATATCGATGATGCTCTTATCGCTAATGTAAAACGTCTGTACGCACAGTCTTACAAAACGGCAGAAGAGAACACAAGATACAAAGTTAACGCTTTGGTTAGTTCGTTCATTTACAACGAGCCTATTGACGATATCTTCACAGACAATGAGTACTATCAGAACCTCACCAAAGAGGAGATCGTTCGCGTTGCAAAGAAATATTTCGATGCTCCGTATATGACCATCTCGTTCGATGAGGATACCAAGACTCCAAAGGCTAAGACTCTGCCGAAGCCGAACATCAAACCGGTTGAACCGTCTAACGAAGAGACCGAATACTGCAAGGCTTTCAGAAAACTGCCGAGCGAGGAGTACAAGAAGACCTTCAACAACTTCAACGATGTTGAGATCAGTTCTATCGGTAGCAATGTAACCCTGCGTTACACTCCTAACAAGAAGAACGACGTCTTCACCCTTACTCTCCGTTATGGTATCGGTGCACACGAGATGCCGCTGCTGCCGTACGCTGCTGCACTCATGAGCAACGCAGGTATTATGGGTAGCCCTGCTACTGAAGGTAAAGACTTCAAGCAGCAAATGGCTGAACTCGGTGCAGATGTATCGTATGGCTGCGACGACTCTTACTTCTATATCTCTATCTCCGGTGAGGATGGCAACATGAACAAGATCATGAACCTCGTTAACCGTCAACTCCTCATGCCGTATCTGGAGCAAAAGCAGTTGGATCAGGTTAAAGGTAGTGTATTCTTCCAGCGTCTGAGCCGTCAGAAACGTGCTACAGTACAGAAGTCTGCCCTGCTGCAATATGCTCTGTATGGCAAGAACTCTGACTACTTGGACGAAGTTCCGTTTGCTGATATCTGGGGTCTCGGTCTGCCGAAGGTTCAGTCGCTGCTCGCTGAGGCTCGTAGCTACGCTTTGGATGTATTCTACTGCGGTTCGCTGTCGAAGGACAAACTCGTTGCTGAGCTGCCTTTGACCGAAGGTATGAAATCGGCTAAACCGTTGTATATTAAAGATATGCAGAAATATGACAAGCCGACCGTTCTGTTCCTCCCGAACAGCAATGCACAACAGGCTGATATCTATTTCTACATCAATGGACGTCCGTATGATATCGCTTCGGATGTACAGTCCGGTGCATTCAACCAGTATATGTCAGGCGGTTTCGCCGGTGTCGTTATGTACGAGATCCGTGAGAAACGTTCGATGGCTTACACCGCTTACGGTATCGATCGCAAGGGTGCTCTTCCGGGTAAGGATTGCTACTTCTACGGCTACGTAGGAACTCAGTCGGATAAGGTAAATGACGCTATCAACGTCTATATGGATATCCTCAACGACCTGCCGAAAGACTCGTCTAACATCGATGCTATCCGTATTCAGTTGAAGCAATCGGCTCAGACCGCTAAACCGTCTATGCGTAGCAAGGCTTCTACCTTCGAGCACTGGCAACGTCTCGGCTACAAAGAGGATCCGGCTAAAACTAACGCTAATGCTATCGATGCTGTATCGTTCAGCGATATCGAGAAGTTCTACAATGAGAACATCAAGGGCAAACCTGTTACAATCGTTCTCACCGGTGATCCTAAGAAGATTGACCTGAAGGCTATCGAGAAGAAACTCGGTTGCAAGGTAACCAAGATCTCTAACGCTAAGATCTTCAAATCGACCCAAGAGCTTTACGATGCTGTAATGTAATTCATGAGCAATCAGCAATCTGACATAAACAATCAACAATGTTCACGGCCCCATCGTTCGGGGTTCGTGAACATCGTTGGTAATCCTAATGTCGGTAAATCGACATTGATGAACGCTTTGGTGGGTGAGCGCCTTTCGATTATTACATCCAAGGCGCAAACCACTCGCCACCGCATTCTCGGTATAGTTAATGGCGAGGATTTCCAGATGGTCTATTCCGACACTCCGGGAGTTCTCTCTCCTAACTATCGTCTCCAGGAGAAGATGCTCGAGTTCTCGCGCTCGGCCCTCGTTGATGCGGATGTTCTCCTATATGTTACCGAGGTACAAGACAATGCCGACCGCAATGCAGACTTCTTGGAGAAAGTCAAGAAGATGGCTGCTGCAGGAACGAAGGTCTTTCTCGTTATCAACAAGATCGACCTGACAACTCAGGAAACACTGGATTCCTTGGTCGCTTTCTGGCAGAACCAACTCCCCGAGGCAACCATCTTCCCTATATCGGCACAAGAGCGTTTCGGCGTAGCGCAACTCTTTGATGCTATCCGTGACGCACTACCTGTCGGTCCGCCGTTCTTCCCGAAAGACCAATTGACCGACAAATCCGAGCGATTCTTCGTCAACGAGATTATCCGTGAGAAGATATTGCTCAATTATGACAAAGAGATTCCTTATTCCGTAGAGGTGGAAGTGGAATCGTTTATAGAAGAAGAGAATCTAATCCGTATATCGGCCGTCATCTTCTGCGAGAGAGATTCGCAGAAGGGTATCCTTATCGGCAAAGCAGGGTCTGCGCTCAAACGAGTGGGAGCGATGGCGCGTAAGGATATCGAGGAGTTCTTCCAGAAACAGGTTTTCCTCCAACTCTTTGTCAAGGTGGACAAGGACTGGCGTTCCAACACCGGCCGCCTCCGCCACTATGGCTACGATTTGACATAATTGCTATAAAACTCGCGC
>JAEEHO010000018.1 GCA_016280845.1 Paludibacteraceae bacterium
AATCGGTCGCCAAACCATTTATCAAGGGGGTTGGCGGTAAGACACAGCTCGTTGAGCAATTAGAAGCTCTGCTTCCGGCTGATTTTGATGATTGGAAAGATGTAACGTATATTGAGCCTTTTGTGGGCGGAGGAGCCATGCTCTTCTATATGTTGCGTACGCACTCCAACATTAAAACAGCTGTTATCAACGACATCAATTCAGATCTAACAACGTGCTATAAGATAGTGCGTGATAATCCATTTGAGTTGGTGAACGCTCTGCAGCAGATTCAAGCAGAGTATTATGCGCTCACTTCTGAGGATGAACGCAAGGCTTTCTTTATGCAACGACGGGACGAGTTTAATACCAAATCTTTAGACCCGCTTCGTAATACCACCCTATTCTTTTTCTTAAACAAGACCTGTTTCAATGGTCTCTACCGCGTCAATAAGACGGGGCTTTTCAATGTGCCTTTCGGTCGATATAATCGTCCTCAAATCTGTGATGAACAAACAATTCGCACAGATAGTGAATTGCTGAAGAACGTTGAGATTCTAACCGGCGATTATCAAGAGACATTACCTCACGCAAAAGGCAACACCTTATTCTATTTTGATCCGCCTTATCGTCCTCTTAATAACACAAGCAGTTTTAACGACTACACCAAAGAAGCGTTCAACGATCTCGCGCAGGTTCGTTTGAAAGAGTTTTGCGATAAGGTGGTAGATTCCGGCTATCATTTCATGTTAAGCAATTCCGATTGTCCAGACGGGTTCTTTGATGACCTCTATCTTCCACGATACACGATTGAGCGCGTTTGGGCATCACGAAGCGTCAATGCCAATGCAAGCAAACGCGGTAAGTTGACAGAGATTTTGGTGCATGATTATAAAGAAGTTAAACAAAGCAATTTAGTCTAAACTATGGCAGCACATACTACAGCACAATTCAACCTTTTCATGTCTCAGCTGCGCGAGACAAACGCTACTTTGGATTTCTATTGCGATTTCCCCAAAATAGCACGGAACGTCGCTAACATTGAAATTAGTCTCAATACGCTCAATTACCTCATCGGAAAAGAGAATCTCCGTGAGGCAGTAGAGGCTTTGTGGAATCGCGACCCAAGTGTATTCGATGTAATGGACATCCTTATCGCTACGCGCAAGAAAGATGACAAAAAGTATATCGACAACGACGGTTCGATGCATTCGGTTCATTCGTTGTTCACTTCTGTGGATGGTGTAATGAAGTTCATTGAAGGCACGGGGCTTGATAAAGTTTTCAAAAACAAAGAGGTAAAAGACCTTGTGGATTACGTTTTTGGAGTTGAAACAGGTCTCGATACCAACGCACGCAAGAATAGAAGTGGCGAAATTACAGAAACGCTTGTTGCACGCATCTTCAACAATGCCGGGATTAAGTACAAAGAGCAAGTATCTTCTAAAGAGTTCCCTGCTATCTCTGCTGCGCTTGGCGCAGACCAAAAGGTTTTCGACTTCGTGATTGCAGCCAATGGAAAAACATATCTCATAGAAGTTAATTTCTATTCCGGAGGCGGTTCTAAACTTAATGAGGTTGCTCGCTCTTATACAGATGTCGCTCCGAAAGTAAACGGAGTGCCAGGCTTTGAGTTTGTTTGGATAACTGATGGTATCGGTTGGAAAAGTGCCAGCAACAAATTGGAAGAAGCGTTTGCTGCTATTCCGAATATCTACAATTTAACCACGATTAGCGAGTTCATCAACCGTGTCAAATAACGCAACATATCCCGATTTCCGCATCTTGCATGGTGATTGCATGCAGAGACTTCGCGAGATAGAGGACAACTCTATCAACACGATTTTTGCTGACCCGCCTTACTTCTTGAGTAATGGCGGTATTAGTGTGCAGAGCGGTAAGCAGGTATGTGTGGACAAAGGCGATTGGGATAAAGGTGGTACGCCCGAGTATATTTATGAGTTCAACCGCCAATGGCTTTCCCTCTGTCGTTCCAAACTGAAAGATGATGGTACAATCTGGATTAGTGGTACGCACCACAATATCCACGTTGTAATGCGCTGCCTTCACGAACTCGGCTACAAAGTGCTGAACACCATTACTTGGCAGAAAACCGACCCGCCGCCCAATTTGTCGTGCAAGTATTTTAACTTCTCCACAGAACTAATTATATGGGCACGCAAGCACGAGAAGAAAACACATAAGTTCAACTACGAGACTATGAAGCAGCTGAATGGCGGTACACAAATGACGGATGTTTGGCGTATTCCGGCTGTCGGTAGATGGGAGAAGAACCAAGGCAAGCACCCAACGCAAAAGACCTTGCGCCTCTTGTATCGTATCATCCTCGCGTCCACCAACGAAGGCGATACCATCCTTGACCCGTTCAGCGGTTCCGGTACTACCGGCATTGCCGCCAACTTGCTTGGACGTAAGTACATCGGTATTGAGCAAGACAAAACGTTCTGCGAATTGTCGCTTAGTCGTCGTGCCGCTCTTGAAGACCCGGAGGAACGCAAGCAACTCTACAATAAGATGCGTGAGAACCCGCAAGAAACGACTGTTCTTGTGAACCATATGCGCGAAGCGGACCGAGTAATTGCCATGCAAACAGGTATCACGTATTTGCGTGCGGGTGATTCCAAAGGTTCACTGCTTGTAAAGCCAGGCTTTGAGAAACTCGGTCATATTTGCCTGCACACCTCTGGTGATAAACCGGAACTCTTTAAATTGGCAAAAAGCGGTTTCCAAATATGGACTCCTGACGCGTTGCAGAAACTGGGTTTCTCCGCAGAGAACGCACCGTATTATGCCGTTCTCCGATTTGACCCGTCTAAATCCGTGCAGTTTGACCAACAAATCGACTTGCATCAACGCAAATATACCACCGTCGCCCATATTGCTCCGCTAAGCGACTTCATTAGTATTAAATAGGTATCGTTCCTTACTAAACGTCCTTTTATTTTATACGCGCCTCATATTGGGGCGCGTTTCTTTTGCACCATTCTATCTACCAAGCCTGGTCCTTTTTATAGCTTGTTCCTTTTTGTGCTCCAAAAGGAACAAGTATGATCAGAGGCAAGAGATTTGTAACGTACATGACATTTTTTCAAAAACAGACACAAAAAAAGCCAACGCATTGTTGGCCTTTTTAAAAGGGTTAGTGGGTAGTGGGTTAGTGGGTGACGGGTTATGGGTGACGGTCGGAGGCAGGAATGAATTCGGTGCCGCCTTCGCGGTTGGTCAACGTCGCGCGGACTGTCATCTGTTCGCCGTTGCGCAAGAGTGTGATAGTGACCACATCGCCCGGACGATGACGACCTATCTGTTCCTGCAGGTCGGTACCTGTCTTGATGGCCGTATCGTCAATACGGATGATCACATCGCCCGAACGAATGCCGGCTCTCTTCGCCGCACCGTCCTCAACGGCATCCTCTACATATGCTCCTTGCAGCGTTGACAGATTCTTCTCCTTCTGCAATTGGGATGTTATCTCACGCATCCGGAC
>JAEEHO010000205.1 GCA_016280845.1 Paludibacteraceae bacterium
GGCCGAACTGATTCCATTTTTTTCTCGTTGAGATTAAATACTCGCAGGTCACTCACAAAAAATGTTTTTTCATTCGGGATATAATCGAGAGAATCTACCGGCTCTTGCAAACTATCTTCCGGCAATCGTGCGTATATGAGATAACGACCACATGTTTGTGGTGCCAATCGGCATTGCAAATTCGTCTGTTGGAAAATAGAATCATTGTTTGTCACTCGTACCGAGTCTATTTTCATCAATTGAGATCCAAAATTCTTATGCTTGCGCCACTTGCCAGGCAAACGATATAGTTCGAACACTATCTCATGTGCGTTGGTATTATTGTAGGTAATGGTAATTGAGTCTGTGGTACGTACTCTTTCCTGAAAAGAATACGAAATTTTAATCTGTTCGCAATGTTGTTTGGCTTGTTTAATGGTCGGCACAAGCGGCGATGAGGGAAAACGCTGCAAGTAGTTAATTATATAGCGATAGAACACGGGGTTCTTATAATCTGTTATGCGAGAGAGTACATATCCACGCTCCCACGTGTCTTGTTCCGCCTCATATATAGTAAGCAAGGAATCCGCAGAAGTAATATGTTTAGTGTGAATCTTCACATATAAACGAGGCAAAGAAACTGAGTCTTTTGCATGAAATGCCAACCATGCTTGCGCTACTGAATCACGGTTAGGCAGCTGACGATAGTAGTACTCGTTAGCAATAAGGTCATATAGAGTCGGCAATGTGCGCATACTAAGCGAGTCATCACAACTAACTTCCAACTCTTCATACCATTGTTGTCTTGTGATGGAACGGGTAAGTGAATCATGTTGCACCGCCATCTTCAGAAATTCGTTGTGATCCATCGTATTGGACATAGTATGGAGCACATGGATATCCAAATTATCGGCAAAGCACGTAGAAGAGCCGATTACTGCTGATAAAACAACGATGCAAAAACTCAATAATAGATGATGTCTGTTTGACTGAATGATACCATTGCGCATAGCTTAAATAAAGTTTTTCTATTTTTCGCTGCAAAATTACACATTTTTCTTGAATATACAAAAAAAATCGCCCTTGTAGGACGATTTTTTATAGAAGACCTTATTCGGGAATACATCAAATGATGCCCTGCTCAAGCATCGCAGTAGCGACCTTCATGAAGCCGGCGATATTAGCACCCTTGACGTAGTCAATATGTCCGTCAGCCTGGCGACCGTACTGAACACATTGCTCGTGGATGGACTGCATGATGTGGTGCAGACGCTCGTCCACTTCCTTGCCCGTCCAGCTGAGGTGCTCTGCATTCTGAGTCATCTCGAGGCCCGAGGTAGCTACGCCACCTGCGTTAACAGCCTTGCCCGGCGCAAAGAGCACTCCGTTGCTTTGGAAGAAATGGATAGCGCCAGGTTGGCAACCCATATTACTTACCTCGCAGCAGCACCAGCAGCCGTTCTTCTTTAGCTCCTTGGCATCGTCTTCGCTCAACTCATTCTGGAATGCGCACGGCAGAGCGATATCGCACGGGATAGACCATGCCTTCTTGTCTGCGGTGAACTGGCAGTCCTTCGGGAACTTGTCAGCCATATCTTGTACCTTGTTGCGGTTGGAAGCACGCATAACAAGCATATAATCAATCATCTCTTTGGTGATACCGTTCGGGATAGCCACTACGCCGTCCGGACCACTGATAGCCACCACTTTGGCACCCAGCTCGACTGCCTTGGTTGCAGCACCCCAAGCCACATTACCGAAGCCGGAGATAGCCACTTTCTTGCCGTCAATCTTCTTGCCTGCCTCGTGCAGCAGGTGTTGGGTGAAATAGAGTGCGCCGAAGCCTGTTGCCTCAGGACGCAGGATCGAACCACCCCAGGTCATGCCCTTACCGGTCAATACGCCGGTATGATACTCGCGAGCGAGTTTCTGGTACATTCCGTTGAGGAATCCTATTTCGCGGCCGCCGACACCTACGTCGCCGGCAGGAATATCTTGGTCAGGACCGATGCAACGCCACAGTTCGAGCATAAAGGCCTGGCAGAAACGCATGATCTCGGCATCGGACTTGCCTACCGGATCAAAATCCGAACCACCCTTAGCGCCACCCATAGGCAGTGTGGTCAGAGCGTTCTTGAAGGTTTGCTCAAAGCCCAGGAACTTAAGCATAGACGGTGTTACGGCACGGTGGAAACGCAAGCCACCCTTGTACGGACCGATAGCCGAGTTGAACTGTACGCGATAGCCGAGGTTGGTTTGAACTTCGCCTTCGTCATCAATCCATGTCACACGGAAAGTGAAGATACGATCGGGCTCAACCATGCGCTCGATGATCTGTGCTTTCTCAAACTCAGGGTGCTGGTTGTAAACCTCTTCGATCGACTCCAACACTTCTTGTACGGCCTGCAGATACTCTGCTTCGCCCGGGTGCTTTGCAGCCAAACGCTGCATGATAGTTTGTACTTTCATTGTAGTATGATAGATTAAAAAGGAAATGAACTATTTCAAATCGCCCGCAAAATTACAAAAAAAAAATTGAACATGCAAATAAAATTCATTTTATTTTGCCATTTGTGGAATTTTATTCTTTTTACGATTCCATTGCCTGCAAACGGTTGGTCATCTCGAGCCATTCGTCGCGCAGTCGGGCTGCCATATCGAAGTCAAGCGCCTTGGCCGCAGCCAGCATTTGTTTGCGTTTGTTCTCTATGGCCTTGTTGAGCGTTTTGGCATCCATACGTTGCCAGTCGGCGGTCTTCCAACTCTCGCGGATAGCCTGTTCTACGCGCCGTTTCTCCTCCTCCGGATCCTTGTATAGCGAAGCGAGTGCAGAGGTGTTGATATCCTTCTTGATGGCCGTCGGCGTTATGCCGTGCTCGGCGTTGTAGCGCATCTGGATAGTGCGGCGGCGGTTGGTCTCGTCTATCGTGGCCTGCATGGCGGGAGTGATCTTGTCACCATAGAGTATAGCCTTACCGTTGACGTGACGTGCGGCACGACCTACGGTCTGGGTCAGACTGCGTTTGTCGCGCAGGAAGCCCGTCTTGTCGGCATCGAGGATAGCCACCAGACTGACTTCCGGCAGGTCCAATCCCTCGCGCAGCAAGTTGACACCCACCAGCACATCATATTCGCCGCGGCGCAGGTTCTCCATGATCTTGACGCGCTCGATGGTGTCGATATCGGAGTGTATATAGGCGGACTTGACGCCATAGCGGCGCAGGTACTCGTCCAACTCTTCTGCCATTCGTTTGGTCAGCGTAGTCACCAGTACACGCTCATCGCGATGGATGCGTGTCTTGATCTCGTCCATCAGGTCATCCACCTGGTTCTCAGTCGGACGCACGTCTATCTCCGGATCGAGCAGACCTGTCGGACGAATCAACTGGTCGATGACGATTCCTTCGCTCCGGTTCAGTTCGTACTCATCCGGCGTAGCCGACACATAGATGGTCTGGCCGGTTTTCTGCTCAAACTCGTCGAACATGAGCGGGCGGTTGTCTCGTGCGGCTGGCAGACGGAATCCGTAGGCAACCAGATTGTCCTTGCGCGCTTTGTCGCCGCCGTACATGCCGCGTATCTGCGGCACTGTCACGTGGCTCTCATCGATTACCAGCAACATGTCTTTCGGGAAATAATCGAGCAGACAGTAAGGTGGTGTGCCTTCTTCGCGCCCGTCGAAATAGCGGCTGTAGTTCTCCACGCCCGAGCAATAACCCAGTTCGTCCAACATCTCCAGATCATACTTGACGCGTTCCTCTATGCGCTTGGCATATAGTTCTTCGCCCAGGTCGATGAAATAGCGTATCTGTTTGTCCAGGTCAATCTTGATCTGCTCTTTGGCTGCCGCTATGCGTTCTGCGCTGGTGACGAAGATAGTAGCCGGACTCAGGTTGTATTGGTCGAAGGTCTCCATCGGCTGCAGACTAATCGGATCGATCGTAAGGATGGCATCTACCTCATTGCCAAAAAACTCCACACGCAGTATATAGTCAGCATAGGCGATGGCTATATCCACCGTATCGCCCTTGACGCGAAATCGTCCGCGCGCCAGTTCCACATCGTTGCGTATATACTGCGCCGCCACCAGTTGCTTGAGCAATGCGTCCATCGCTATCGTCTGTCCGCGCTCTATATGGATAGTGTTGGCATTGAAATCCTGCGGACTGCCCAAACCATAGATGCACGATACCGACGAGACGATGATCACATCCTTGCGCCCGCTGAGCAACGCCGCCAGCGCCGACAGACGCAGACGGTCGATCTCCTCGTTGATACTCAGGTCTTTGTCTATATATGTGTCCGTGCTCGGGATATATGCCTCGGGCTGATAGTAGTCGTAGTAGGAGACGAAATATTCAACGGCGTTGTGCGGAAAGAAAGCCTTCATCTCCGAGTACAACTGGGCGGCCAGCGTCTTGTTGTGGCTCATGATGAGCGTCGGACGGTTGACTTCGGCTATGACGTTAGCCACGGTAAAAGTCTTACCGCTACCCGTCACACCTAATAATACTTGCGCGGGCGCGCCTGCACGCAGGCCGTCCACCAGCGACGCAATCGCTTGCGGCTGGTCTCCCGTCGGTTGATATGAACTCTCTAATTGAAACACTTCTTCTTTTTTTTATCGAGTGCAAAATTACTATATTTTTTTGGAATATACAAGACTTTGTGCAAAAATGATTGTCACTTTGTCGCTCTGTCGCTGTTTCACACCTTGTTTTAATATGTAAATCGTTGAAAAAGAAGCCTTTCCATAATAGCGACAAGAGCGACACAGCGACAACACAAAAATCTTCCCTCTGACCATTCGTCCCTTTGCCATTCGCCTTTAACTAACTGTCAATCCTAGACTATACAGCGGTCAATCAGCCACTCTCGCGCCACTTACGAGCCACTTACGAGCGGCTTACGAGACGATAACGGGACGATAACGACTCCTTCCGCTCCCGTTTCTGTCTCGGAAGTGTCTCGGGAATAACTAAGAATATCTAAGAATAACTAACGACGCGTTCGGCAAGGAGGTCGCGCAGACTGAGCGCATTGCGCTCATTAAAGCGACTCCTTCCTCCGCTTTACCCCCAAAATTAAAAATTTTTCGGGGACCCCGGAGGAGAACACAGCGTTCGAAGTCGAGAGGCTCGACACCCGAACTGCCATGCGGATAATGGGACCCCATCGTTAAAGGCGAATGGACGAATGGACGAATGTCTTGGGCATAAAAATGATATGGCAAACTTGACCAAGTTGACTAAGTTAAGGCAAAGATGGTCAAGTTGGTCAACTTGGTCATTGCAAAAAATAATGACTGGATATTCCAGATGATATAGACC
>JAEEHO010000206.1 GCA_016280845.1 Paludibacteraceae bacterium
CCTATTCTATTCACAAAGAGGAGACCGAGAACGGAAGTATTTCCTGCCCTGACGCTGCCGATTATGGACAAACTGTAACCATCAGTGTTAATCCTGCAACCAATTACCATTTGGCTTCGCTGAGTGTAAAGGATACGGCAAACAACGAGATTGCTGTTAACGAGGACTACAAGTTCACCATGCCTGGCTGCGATGTAACCATCTCGGCAACGTTCAGCAACATTTACACAATCAATATTGCAACAGCAGCGAACGGTTCCATCACAACATCTCCGGCTAACGAAGCTGCAGTAAGATCAATGATTCGCATCATTGCTGCACCGGCCGAAGGTTATCAGTTGGCTTCTGTTTCTGTAATAGGCGAGGACAATAGCATCATCGATGTTCGAGGCAACAGTTTGTTCGTCATGCCGGCTCAGAACGTAACTATCACACCGGTATTCGAACTGCTTCCTACCACTGAATATGCTATCACCATTGATCCGAGCATGGAGAATGGTACTGTAACTACCGATATAACCGACAACCAAGCTATAGAAGGAACAAAAGTAACCTTGACCATTAATCCGGCTCAAGGATACACATTGGATGAACTCGTCGTTTTGGATGGCAATTCCAACGTTATTGACGTTAACCTCGAAAACAAGACATTCATCATGCCAGCAAGCGATGTTACCATATCGGCAACCTTCAAGTTGCTTAAATACAGTATCCGAGTTACTCAAAACATCCAGAACGGTTCAGTTAGTACTGATACAAAGAGTGCTACAATGGGCCAGGTTGTTACTCTGAACGTAACGCCGAATGAGGGCTATAAGTTGGGAACACTGACGATAACTGCTCCGAATTACGGTCAGATTACTTATGATGAGAACTTCCAATTCATCATGCCGGCCAGCGTTGTTATTATCTCGGCTACCTTTGTTGAGGATATTACAACTGCTATCAACGGCATCAACGACGGAAAGAAAGCCATCAAGGTTATTGAGAATGGCGTCATCTACATCATCCGTGGTAACGAGAAGTACAATATCATAGGCACAAAAGTGCAATAAGAAAGACCGCCTAAAGGCTGTTAGATTGAGGTGACCTGCAAATGCGGGTCGCCTCTTTTTTTGATTGCATAGTGATCACATAGAGTTGACTAAGAACTACCCACTGTATTGTCTAGGATTAACAGCTGATTGTCTTCTGCTATCAGCATTCAGATTTCAGCATTCAGCTTATATTCGTTATGCCGAAAATCATAACTGATAATTCGTTTTCGATTTCTTTTTTTAAGGAAAAATGCTTATAGATTTGTTTATGTCAGAAAAAAAGAGTACCTTTGTCGCCGAAATGTTATTAAAGTTCCTTTCAATGAAAAACATTCATTTTTTATTCACTATAAAAAACAACTATCACACATGAAAAAACTTTACTTCGGCATCATGTTTCTCATGATGTCTATCGTTGTGTGTGCTGCTCCTCGTACGAGGGAAGAGGCCGCTGCTTTGGCAGCCCAATTCCAGAACGAGCAGACACAGAAGTCAGGTGTGCGTCGTGCTCCCGCTAAGGCAGCCAACATGCGCTTGGCTAAACAAGTAGCAAAGCCTAAATCGCAAGATGCAGCTTTGTACGTATTCAACAACCCGAATGGCGGTTGGGTAATCATCTCGGGCGACGACAACGCAGAGACCATTATCGGTTACTCGAACGAGGGTCAGTTTGACGCAACCGGCAAGGCCAACGTACTCTACATGCTGGACTACTTTGCTGAGCGCGTTGACGCAGCCAGCCAGATGACCGACAGCGAGAAGGCCAGATATGCCGCTGCTCGCAAAGCGAGAAAGCAGGTTGAGCCTATTGCTCCGCTGCTGCAATCGAAGGGTACAGGAATCAATTGGAATCAAGGCGCTCCGTACAACGGCATGTGTCCTATTGACGGCAGCAAGCATAGTTTGACAGGATGTGTGGCTACTGCAGCTGCACAGATCATGGCTTACTGGCAGTGGCCTAAGACAGGAGAAGGTTATACTGAATACGAGTGGTTCAGTTGGTCTAACGGTTACAGTATTGTATCTGCCAACTTCGGTGAGGCAACTTACGATTGGGACAACATTCTACAGGCTAACTACGAGAAAATCGATTACACCCAGGCACAGGCAGATGCTGTTGCGTTGCTGAATTTCCATGCAGGCGCCGGAGCTCATCTCTCCTATTCTGCTACAGGAACCGGAGGTGGAACAGATGAGATGGGATACGCTATGAAGCACTATTTCCGTTACAAGAGAGGCGAGTATATCCATGCTTTTGAAAGTTCGTCCAGCAAAACCGGTTGGGAAAAAGACCACAATCTGGATACTACCGGAATTGGTTTGTTCAATGCCATTGCAGACCTGTTTGACGCAGACTTGGAAGCCGGTCGTCCTATCCTGATGGGTGGAGGAAATACTCCGGGCGGACATGAGTTCGTTTGCGAAGGACGTGATGCAGACCGCAGATATTACATCAACTACGGTTGGGGAGGTAGCGATAACGGTTATTTCTACCTTTCTGCCATGAATCCAAAAGA
>JAEEHO010000207.1 GCA_016280845.1 Paludibacteraceae bacterium
TGGTCGCAATCACTGTCAATGGTGTTTACCTTGCAGACGGCTATACCATATCGGAAAAGGCTCTCACGTTCGATTCTGCACCCACGGGCGAGATATTAGTAATGTATGACTATCGAGCACTTGCAGAGGTTGTAAAGGGCGTTGTGTGTGACGTAGTTATGAGGGAATTAAACACCCCGAGTAATCAGTTACCGGCTACAACGTACTCGGAATCCGCAGGAAACGTATCACAGTCCTACACATTGCCGAACGCCTCGGGAGCAATCAAGTTGTGGAAGTCAGACCTTAAGGCACTCGGTCTCTTAAGACAGAAGATAGACACAATCGACCTCTACACACCTAAAAGGGGGTGTTGATATGTTGCCGTCATTCTGTAAGGACATAGTGACAAGGTTAAGACCAAAGACAACGGAATCGAGAGGCAAGACAGTCCCTGATTGGAGCGTTGCACCTGACTATGAAGAAATAGACGGGTGCTCGATGCAACCTGCGAGCACGTCACTGTCAACAGACGGGCGTGTGCTTGGCATATCTGACCTCTATACGCTCTATGCCCCGTCCGATGCCGATATTATGGCAGGAGACAGGATAGAGTATAACGGCCTGATATACGAGATTGACGGAGACGTGAGAGTACAACCTACGGCGTGTAGGTTAGACCATATCACAATCAATTTGAGGCGTTACAATGGTTAAATCAGGATTGACAAAGATCGAGTTTTCCAATGAGGGTATGCGAGCGTTGTTTCAGTGCGACGGCATAAAGCAGGTCGTTGAGCAGAACACGGAACGCATTACCGCAGAGGCAAATGAGAACGGCAACTGCGACGGATTTGTCGGTCAAACAGTTATGGGCCGTATCGGTCGTTATGTCGGTCTTGTCAGGGCAACCGATAAACAGTCGATGAAAGCTGCAAGCGAAGAAAAAGCACTTGAAAGGGCGTTACATCAATGAACATTTTAATACCTATCGACATTGAGGACGAAGTAAGAAAGGCTTTAGATCCTTACTTCCCTAATGTCGTTGCAGGCGATTTACCGCCTAACTTCTCAACCCCGATATTGAGGGTAAGACAGACGGGCGGCGGAACGGCAAACACCATTGATAATTTCAACGTGTCGATTGACGCAAGGGCAGAGACTGATGTAGCAACACTTGACCTTATCCGTAAGGCACAGGGCGTTCTTGAGGCACAGTGTAAGGCTCAATTCGGCTTACTCCGTCACGTTGTAATAAACAGTCTGGCTCAATGGGGGAGCGACCCCGTGAGACCTGACTTAAAACTATGCACCTTATCGGCAACGATAACGGCACATAGAGATTCGCTCAACATAGAATCTTAAGTAAAGGAGAAATACTATGGCATCAAACGATGTAAATTTAGGCATTGGCTATTCTGGAATGATGTACATCGGTGAGGTCGGCACGGCTACAATCCCTGCAAGTCCTATGGACACTCTCACGGGTTTTACAGAAGTCGGTGCTATCGACAGTGACGGCATCACAGTCAACTTCAACAAGGACGCAGAGCCTATCCGTGATTGGAGCAAGGCTATCAGAAGACTTGCATCTTCCGATGAGGGTGCAACGATTAGCGGTAAGTTGCTCGAAACAACAAAGAAAGTCTTTGAGGCTATCTTTGGTGCAGATAACGTCACATACACGTCTGCTACGGCAAGCCACGGCAACATCACGAGCGTTACAGTCGCTCCCGGCGTTTCCGCAAGCAAGAAAGTCTTCTATTTCCTTATGAAAGACGGAGACGATATGCTCGGTATCGGAGGCACTGGCATCTTAAGGGATCTCGGAGAAGTTTCTTTCGTACCTAACGAGCCTATCACATACGACATCACGATCGAACTTGATTCTATCACCTACACAAAGGACGATGGACAGGTTGCTTCCTGATTAAGAAAGGAGTTCTAATATGCCTAAAGAACTTAACTTAAACACATTACCCGTAGAGGTCTTAAAGGTAACGATAGGCGAACAGACCTATACATTACCGCTTGCGAACGCTCTGCCTTATTCAAAGGTAAAGAAACTTATCAAGATTTCAAAGTCGGAAGACACCGAAGAACAGATTGATACGTTTATTGCGTTCTTTAAAGAGCACATACCCGAAGACATCATCGACAATCTGCCTATGAAATCGCTTACCGCACTTGCAAAAGCGTGGGGCGATACGTCAGAAGACAATGGCGGTAGCACATTGGGGGAATCTTAAGCCTTGCACGTTTTGTAGATGAACATCACAAGGCAGTTGAATATGACCTCTTAACATTGACGGGTTATACGTTAAATGATGTAGGGGGCAGACTTCCGTGGTCTGCCCTTTCGTCATTTATAGACAATCTACAAGTTAATTCTGCCCTATTCCGTGAAATGACGGGAATGAAAGCAGGGTGGGATAGCACACTGAAAACGAACATTATACTTGCAGAACTCGTGGACGGGGTAAACGTCATCGCTCACGGGTTAAGCGGTAAGAAACATAAAATCAAGCCTTATCCGAGACCTTTTGAAAAGGACAACGAAAAGGACAAGAAACACATCGGCAAGGGTGCTCTTGCAACTGTTGACGATTTAAGAAATTGGATTAAGGAGAAACGCAATGGCAGATAGTGGCGGTTTTGAAATTGCAAAAGCCTATGTGACTATCATACCGAGTTTTAAGGACGGACAGACAACTATCCGTAAAGAACTTGGCGATGTTACCGACAGTGCATCTAAAGAGGTGGGCGAGAAGTCGGGCAAGTCATTTGGCAATGCTATGGCTAAAGGTCTCAAGGCTACGGCAACAGTCATTGCAGGTGCAATGGCAACAGTGACCGCAGGTGCGGTTGCGGTAACAAAGACGTTCGTTGATACGGCAAAGCAGACTGCAGCTTACGGCGATGAAGTCGATAAGACTTCCCAGAAGTTAGGATTGTCCGCTAAAGCCTATCAGGAATGGGACTACGTTATGAAGATTGCAGGCACGGAAATGTCATCAATGACAACGGGCCTTAAGACACTCACAAACAAGTTAGACGATGCAAAGAACGGAAGTGCATCTGCACAGGCGATGTTTTCCGCTCTCGGTATCTCAATGGAAGACATATCTACTATGTCCCGTGAGGATCTATTCAAAGCGACCATTCAAGGTTTTCAAGGAATGGCAGACAGTACCGAGAGGGCGGCACTTGCAAATGACCTTTTCGGTAAATCCGGTCAGAACCTTGCACCGCTTTTCAATATGACCGCAGACGAGACGCAGGGACTTATGGAAAAGGCAAACGACCTCGGTATGGTAATGTCAGACGAGGGTGTCAAGGGAAGTGCAAACTTCACAGACGCTATGACAACCCTTAACGGCACGATAACGGGTCTTAAGAACAATCTTATGACACAGTTTATGCCGAGCCTTACGGAAGTCACAGAGGGACTTGCAGAGACATTTGCAGGCAAGGGTACGGCTAAACTCACAAGCGGTATAAAGAACATCATAAAACAGTTTCAGAAAGTCGCACCTGACCTGTTCAGAGCGGTCAAGGACATTGGGGAGAGCCTTATTCAAGGAATCGGCCCGATGCTCCCTGATTTGGTATCTATGATGTTCAGTCTTGTGGTCTCTGCCATTACAACCCTGACCGCTATGACCCCACAGATGATGCCTGCGATTACCGAGGGTTTGAGGGGCATTATGAGTGCGGTCTTAAGTGCCTTGCCTGTCATTATCCAAGGTCTCACAACCTTGCTCTTGGATTTGGCTAATTGGCTCTCACAGGGCGGTGCTCAAGAAATGGTAAACGGCATAATTTTAATGGTCACA
>JAEEHO010000208.1 GCA_016280845.1 Paludibacteraceae bacterium
AAAAGGCATTCCTGATGGTTGACCGTATTGTGGTGGACCATGAGCAAGCAACCGCCAACCGCTTTGCCGATTCGGTACAAACGGCTTTCTTCGAAGGACAAGGCGAGTGCCGCATTCTGGTAGATAAGACGGAAAAGGTTTTCTCAGAACGCTTTGAAGCCGACGGAATACGTTTTGTCGAGCCCAGCGAGCACTTGTTTGATTTCAACAGCCCGATAGGCGCATGTCCCGAGTGCAAAGGATTCGGAAACATAATGGGCATCGACCAGGATCTGGTAGTTCCGGATAAATCCAAGTCGATTTACGAAGAGGCCATTGCCTGCTGGCATGGAGAGAAAATGAGTGAGTGGAAAGATGCGTTGGTGATGAATGCAGCCAAGTTCGATTTTCCTATTCACACACCATTCTACGCGCTGACTCCGGAACAGAAGCAGTTGATATGGACGGGCAACGAGTATTTTCGAGGATTACACTCTTTCTTCCGCGAACTGGAAGACAAGCAATACAGCAAGATACAATACCGCGTAATGCTGGCTCGCTATCGCGGCAAGACTATCTGCCCCGTTTGCCATGGCACACGTTTGCGCCCGGAGGCCGGCTATGTGCTTGTTAACGGCAAGAATATACAACAACTGTGCGCCATGTCGGTGGATCAATTGGCACAATGGTTAGACCAACTGAAACTGAACGACATAGAACAGCAGACGGCAGATATGTTGCTGCACGAGATACGTAGCCGACTGCAATTCATGCAAGACGTGGGATTGAGTTATCTGACACTGAACCGCATGAGCAGCACTCTGTCAGGCGGTGAGAGCCAGCGTATCAGTCTGGCCAAATCGTTAGGTAGCAGTTTGGTAGGATCGCTCTACGTATTGGACGAACCATCCATTGGTTTGCACCCGCGTGACACCGAGCGACTGATACGGGTATTGCGCGAACTACGCGACTTGGGCAATACGATTGTAGTGGTCGAGCACGATGAGGATATCATCGCAGCAGCAGACCATATCATTGAAATCGGCCCTGCGGCAGGACGCCACGGCGGTGAAGTCGTTTATCAGGGAAAACCGAGACAGGACTTATTTCAATACGCTATACCTGCACAGCGTCGCAAATGGAGCAATTACATACAGATAGACGGAGCGTGCGAGAACAACCTGCAGAACCTGACCGTTCGTTTTCCGCTGAACGTGATGACCGTAGTGACGGGTGTGAGCGGTAGTGGCAAATCGAGTCTGGTGAGCAAAGTGCTCTACCCTGCCCTGAAGAAACACTACGGCGGTGTGTTTGCCGAACATACCGGTGATTTCGGGCATTTGAGCGGTAGTCTGCATCTGATGAAAGACATTGAGTTTGTGGATCAAAATCCGCTGAGCCGCAGCAGCCGCAGCAACCCGGTTACTTACCTGAAGGCTTACGACGAGATACGACGCCTATATGCCGACCAACCGCTGAGCAAACAATTAGGCCTGACACCTGCACATTTCTCGTTCAACACTCCGGGCGGACGATGCGAGACATGTCAAGGCGAAGGTACAATAACGATAGAGATGCAGTTCATGGCTGACCTGACGCTGGAATGCGAACAGTGCCACGGACGACGCTTCAAACAAGATATACTGGACGTACACTATCGCGGAAAGTCTATATACGATGTACTCTGTATGACCGTCAATCAAGCGGTTGAGTTCTTCTCCGAAGACCCGGAGTGCGCCAAGATAGTGAAACGACTGAAGCCGCTGCAGGACGTAGGTATCGGCTACGTACAATTGGGACAAAGCAGCAGCACGCTGTCGGGCGGTGAGAGCCAGCGCGTCAAACTGGCTTCATTCCTGGCGCAAGAAGGCGGACTACCCACCATCTTCGTCTTCGACGAACCGACGACAGGTCTGCATCACAAAGATATAGATGTACTGCTGAAGGCATTAAATAATTTGATTAGTAAAGGGCACACAGTGATTATCATCGAGCACAATCCGGCCATTATATTGGCCGCTGACCATGTGATAGATCTTGGTCCGGAAGGCGGTAGCGAAGGCGGAAAGATTGTCTTCGAAGGAACGCCGGAACAACTGGCTGAATGCCCGCGAAGTTATACAGGAAAATATATAAAAGAATTTATAAAAAATGAGAAATCGGTTTAAGGAGCTCATGAGTTCCGACACATTTTCACACTTGCCAAACGCTAACTACTTGCCTCGCTGGGTGGTTTTGTTTATCGACTTACTACTGTGTACCGTAGCATTCTGGTTGAGCGTTTGGATCGGCACAGGTGTATTCGATTATTACAAGATCAGCTACAATGATATGTGGCCTTTCGGCTTCCAGTACTTACTTGTACTTGCTGTTCAATTGCTATCATTTTGGGCCTTTCATACCTATTCGGGTATTCTGCGCTACTCCACTTTCATTGATGTGGCGAAAGTGCTGCTTGCCAATTTTGCAACCGGAATAATAGTCTTTGTTTTCAATGCTATTACTTTTGCCGCTTCCGGTCTGCACTATGTTTCCAATTCGGTAGTGCTCATTTATGTACCTATTGCCTTCATCATTCTTTTCACGTTGCGCGTTGGTATCAAGACCATTGCCGACATGCTGATTCAGATGGGTACAGGTAGCCCGAAGGTGATGATTTACGGTACGCAGAATGCCGGTGTAGCTATAGCCAAGATGCTCCGTTCGTCCGGTAACGCACCATATCGTCCTGTAGGCTTCATCACCGACGCCAGCAAAACGCAATCGTACGATATGGTAGGTCTGCATGTGCGCCAACTGGATGAACGGTTGTTCGATTGGATGCAACTGCACGGCATCAGGCACGTCATCGTGTCGCCGACCAAGATGCGTTCTATCAACCCGGCAAAGGACCTGCAGGTTTTCATTGACCATAACATCCGTATCCTGACCACTCCTTATTTTACTCAAGTGGATAATACTGATGAGATAGACGCACAACGTATCGGCCGCATCGACTCCATTCGTATCGAAGACTTGTTGGAGCGTCCGCAGATTCAGATTAACACAGAGAATGTGTGCCATATCTTACACAACAAGATTGTACTCGTTAGCGGTGCTGCCGGTAGTATCGGTAGCGAATTGGTGCGTCAGGTACAAAAGTTCAAACCGAAAGCAACCATCCTTTTGGAGACGGCCGAGTCGCCTCTGCACGACCTGACTCTGGAACTGCGCGATAAGTTTCCGAGCGCAATGTTTATTCCTATCATCGGCGATGTGCGCAATCGTGAACGTGTTGAGCAAATATTCCGCGAACTGCACCCGGATATAGTCTATCACGCTGCAGCTTACAAACATGTACCGTTGATGGAAGACCATCCTAATGAAGCAGTTCTGGCTAACGTATTAGGAACAAAGAACATGGCCGACATGGCAGTCAAGTACGACGTGGAACGCTTTGTGATGATCTCTACCGACAAGGCCGTCAATCCAACCAATATTATGGGCGCCAGCAAGCGTATCGCGGAGATATACGTTCAATCGTTGTTCAAGAATCTGCAGAAGACCAACCCTGATTGCACCAAGTTCATCACCACCCGTTTTGGCAATGTGCTGGGTAGCAACGGTTCGGTCATTCCGTATTTCCAAAAGCAGATTGCAGCCGGCGGTCCCGTCACCGTCACCCACCCGGATATCATTCGCTATTTCATGACCATACCAGAGGCTTGTTGCCTTGTGATGGAAGCCGGCACACTGGGTAAGGGCGGCGAGATCTTCGTCTTTGACATGGGACAACCCGTCAAGATCCTTGACTTGGCACGCAATATGATTCGTCTGGCCGGATATGTGCCTGACAAAGATATACCTATCGTTTTCACCGGCTTGCGTCCGGGTGAGAAGCTCTACGAAGAATTGCTCAACCAGAAGGAAACAACGTTGCCAACTGACAATGAGAAGATTATGATTGCTCGTGTCCGTGAGTTCGACTTTGACAAAGTGAGCGAAAAAGTGGACCAACTGATTGAGACAAGTCATCATGACAAGCCGTTCACTACCGTACTACAGATGAAACAGATTGTACCAGAGTTTATCAGTAAGAACTCTATTTACGAACAACTCGACAAACAATGATACAATCTTTCTTTCAACAACATATCTATCTCATCGGTCTCATCAGCTTCGCTCTCGGCTGGATCGGAATGCCGTTGGTTATCCGTATAGCCAAGACCAAAGGTTTTGTGGTACGTCCTAACAAACGAATGTGCCATGAGGGCGAAGTGCCGAATATCGGAGGACTGAATATATGCTTCAGCTTCATGCTGACGTATTTGCTCTTCGAGTTCAACCAGATGAACCAAAATCAATTTTTCCTGATAGGTGTGTTTGCTATCATGGCTGTCGGTTTTATTGATGATGTACTAGTGCTGACGCCTACTGCCAAACTATTTGGCGAGACGCTGGCAGGCTTGGCGCTGATAGGATTTGCCGACATGCGAATCACTCATCTGCACGGCATATTCGGCATCAATGAGTTAGGTATTGTTTCCAGTTACCTCATTTCGCTCTTTGTGCTCATAGCTATCATCAATGCCATCAATCTGATTGACGGAATCGACGGCTTAGCTAGCGGTTTGGGAATACTCTATTGCCTTTTCTTCGCTCTCTATTTCTATTTGGGAGGCGAGCAGAGTTGGTCAATATTGGCCATCTGCATGATCGGTTCATTGGCGGTGTTCTTCATCTACAACGTGTTTGCACACCGCGAGAAAATCTTCATGGGCGACTCCGGCAGTTTGCTGTTGGGATACTTGCTGACTGCTATCGTCTTCCGATTCTGCGAAGTGAATGCCTATCATCTGATTAGCGAACCGGTACACATGAATGCAGCTCCTGCTGTGGCTATCTGCGTGCTGACCGTGCCTATCTTCGACACCATACGTGTCAGCCTGACCCGTATCAAGCAACATCGTTCGCCTTTCCAACCGGACAAGAACCATATACACCACCTATTGCTCAAGACCGGACTGAATCATATACAGACCACATGCGTTTTGCTTACAGTTAGCTTGTTTTTTATCGGTTTGGCTATCTTGGGACGCAATTGGAATCCGTGGTTGCTGCTGATTACCGATTTTGCCTTAGCGACAATACTAACACTAATACTCTGGCGAGTTATCAACCGCAAACTATACAGTACGAATGCTAACCATTGATCACCTCAGTATGGAATTCGCGTCGCGCCCTGTGCTCGACGATATCACGTTTCTCATCAATCGTAAGGAGCGTATTGCGCTGGTCGGAAAGAACGGTGCAGGCAAGTCCACATTGCTTCGTTTGATTGCCGGCGAATACACACCCACCTCCGGTCGCATAGCCCGCGAATCAGGTATGACTATCGGTTATCTGCCACAAGTCATGTTACACCAGGACGGCCGCACACTACGCGAAGAAGTGATGAGTGTTCGCAACGAAGGCACACACGACGAAGTGAACGACGAGGCACGCTTCGTTGCTGAGATGGACCGAACCATCATCGGTCTCGGCTTTGAGCGCAAAGATTTCGACCGCCCGTGTAGCGAGTTCTCCGGAGGATGGAGAATGCGTATCGAGTTAGCCAAGATACTGCTTCGCCATCCCGACTTGTTGTTGCTGGACGAGCCGACCAACCACTTGGATATCGAATCCATTCAGTGGTTGGAAGATTTTCTCAAAGGCAGCCAGAGCGCCGTACTGCTCGTCAGCCACGACCGCGCCTTCATAGACAACGTGTGCACGCGAACGATAGAGATAACGTTAGGTCGTATCTACGATTACAATGTCAATTATAGCCGATTTGTCGAACTGCGCAAGGAACGCCACGAACAACAGGTGCGCGCTTACCAGAACCAGCAGAAGATGATTCAGGAGACCGAAGATTTTATTGAGCGTTTCCGCTACAAAGCCACCAAAGCAGTACAGGTGCAAAGCCGTATCAAGCAACTGGAGAAACTGGACCGACTGGAGGTGGATTTGGAAGATACCAGCCGACTGAATCTGCGTTTCCCGCCTGCTCCACGCAGCGGCGATTTTCCTTTGATTGTGGAAGACCTGCGCAAAGATTTCGGTGAACATAATATCTTCCACGATGTAACCTTCACTATCCATCGCGGAGAGAAAGTGGCGTTTGTCGGCAAGAACGGAGAAGGTAAAACCACTCTGGTCAAGTGCATCATGGACCAACTGGATTACATGGGCACGCTCAAAGTCGGTCACAATGTCAAGATAGGTTATTTTGCACAGAATCAGGCTGCTTTGTTGGATGAAGATAAGACTGTTTTTGAAACCATCGATTACGTAGCGGTCGGCGATATTCGAACCAAGATACGCGATATACTTGGCGCTTTCATGTTCGGCGGCGAAGCCAGCGAGAAGAAAGTGAAAGTGCTGAGTGGTGGCGAACGAAGCCGTTTGGCAATGATTCGTCTGTTGCTCGAACCATGCAATTTGCTGATTCTCGACGAGCCGACCAACCACCTGGATATGCAGTCCAAAGATGTGCTGAAAACGGCTCTACAGGATTTCAACGGCACTGTCATCTGCGTCAGCCACGACCGCGATTTCCTCAACGGGCTGGTGAGCAAAGTCTATGAGTTCGGCGGAGGACATGTCAAAGAGCACTTGGGCGGCATCTACGATTTCCTGCGTTCAAAGAAGATTGACAACCTGCAAGAGTTAGAGAAGAAGGATAAGAGGGATAAAGCCGACGGTCAGCCGACAGTCAACCGACAGTCAACCGAAACTTCATCGGGTTCAAAACAGGACTACGCGGCACAAAAAGCCGAAGCGGCTGCTCGACGCAAAAAGGAGAAGCAGATTGCCGAAACCGAAGAAGCCATTGCGCAACTCGAGGCACAGCAGGCCGAGATAGAACAACAACTCGCCTTGCCTGAGAATCAGACGGCCGAGATGTTCCAGAAATACGAGAATATCAAGCATCAGATAGAGCAAAAAATGTACGAATGGGAAATTCTCAGCGATGAATGACATAATCGAATATATCCTGACGTGGCTCTGTTACGGCAATGCAGAGGCAGCCAAACGCGTGGCATACAGCGCCGATCCACAAGCGCTGAAGACGCACGACGTGCTCGTTGTACCTTGCGGTCATTTGGGCAAAGACATCGTGCTGCCAGAGTTGACCAATCCGGTCATCGAGGAGCCCGAGCAGGGTAAATTCGTCATTTGCACAGACATCGTTTATGCCGCTTTCTTCTTTATCTCGCGCGCCGAGGAGCTGATTAACCCGCGGCGCGACCGACACGGACGATTCCTCGCCGGGTACTCTGTCCTCGGACAGGCCAACCGCCTACAAACACCGCTATTGGACCAATATGCGCAAACACTAATGGAGTGTTTGAACCTGCCTATGCCGGCCGCCGGGTTTGACCGAATCTATCTCACACACGACATAGACAGCATATCGCAATACCGCCACCTGCGCGGAGCTATGGGAGGTCTGCTGCGCGGCAAATGGCAACAAGTGAAAGCCGCTTGCCGCAACATTTACGATGACCCGCTATACACTTTCCCTTGGATTATCAAACAGGATGCTGAAGTGCCGCAAGCCAAAATCATCTTTTTCGTCAAACACACCCGTGGACGCGGCTACGATTATCCGCAATACAACCTCCGCGGACATGATTGGCTACGACTTAGAAACCGTCTTCGCGTCTATGGCGCTCAGTTAGGTCTGCACAGCAGTTACTACGGTTATATCCCACGCACGGTCAAAGGAATGACAGCCCAACGCTCGCATTACCTGCGTTGCTCTATCGACCAGATGCAGCGTCTAGCCGGTGTCGGCATAACGGACGATTTCACCATGGGATTTGCCGACCAAGCGGGATTCCGTCTGCAGACCACACGAGCCGTGCGATGGATCAACCCCAAAACGATGACACTCACTTCGCTCACGCTCCATCCGTTGATGATCATGGACAATACACTGATTCAAGCCAACTACATGCACCTCACGGAAGACGAATCCTTTGCCTTGTGCAAACAACTGATTGCACAGGTACAAACCTACCACGGTGACATATGCCTGCTATGGCACAATAGTAGTTTTGCACCAAGCACTTACCACACATCGTTATACCCGAAAATACTCCAATTTTTAAATGGCAAATGACAAAAAAATAAATATACTTGTAGTTTCCGACCCGCCTGTTGCACCGGGATATCTGCCGCGTCTACGCTATCTGTGCGATTACCTGATGCGCAAAGGCTATGGTGTGACATTGCTGACTGAACAAGACGGGCCACTGGATTTTGCTCACGACTACCCTATCGTGACCATTCCGATGTATAGCGGCAGTACGTTCGACTGGTTCGCCAAGACCGTTTGCACACTGCTTACCGACTGGCATAATCGCGTCTTCGCCCAAAGAGCAATAACACATCTCCAAGCGGCAAGCGACAAGCGGCAATCACCAATAAGCCCCTACTCCCTCGTTCTATGCACCGCATTCTCCGATTTCCCGCTGGGCGCAGGACTGCGGATAGCCGAGTATCTAGGAGTTCCGTTGCTCTGCGATATTCGCGACTTGGACGAACAAGTGGACAACTCGCGCTACCAATACCGTCACCAAGCATGGTGGTTGATGTTAGGTCGAAGGCTATACCGCGCTATACATATACGCCGCCGCAATAACGTACTGCGCCGTGCGAACATTATCACTACCGTCTCGCCGTGGCACTTGGACTTTATCAAACGCTACAACGCCAATACACATCTGGTATATAACGGCTACGACGAAGCGCAGTTCTATCCGCAGGACTGCCAATCAGGACACTTCACCATCCGCTATATCGGTTCGCTCTTCGACTGGCAACAATCGGCTATGCAGACAGTACAACAGGCTATCCAAGAAACGAGGCTGCCTATTGATTTGGATATCCACACGCCTAGGAAAGAACCCATTGCGCACAACCAACTGGGCGATGCCATCCGTCATAGCGATGCCATGCTGGTGCTCACCAATCCCAAAACACACGGTATGCTGACCACCAAGTTCTACGAGGCGCTCGGCTGCGACAAACCTATCATCTGCGTCCCTTCCGACCATGGTGCACTGGCGCAACTGATAGACTACACCAACGCCGGCATTGCCACCGATGACAAGGAACAACTGAAGGCATTCATTACAGCGCTCTATAGCGAATGGGAGCGACAGGGCTTCACACGCCGTAACACGTTGCATCGCGAAGAGTTCAGCCGCGAAGCACAATCACAAACAATGGAACAAATAATCATCAATACCCTATCACAATGGACAAACAAGAATTACGCAAACTGATTGCCATCTGGTTCGAAGAGGACATACGCGATGGCGACCACACTTCGCTCAGTTGTATTCCGCCTACGCAGATGGGCTGCCAGCAACTGATTATCAAGGACAACGGTGTCCTTGCCGGTGTCGAAGTGGCGAAAGAGATCATCAATTATTTCGATCCCGAGTGCCGAATGGAACAGATATTGGAAGACGGAGCCTTGGTCAAACCGGGCGATGTGGCTTTCCGTGTCTATGGCAAAGAACTGAGTCTGCTGCAGATCGAGCGAACCATGCTCAATATCATGCAACGCATGTCCGGTGTAGCCACCACCGCCCATAAGTACCAGAGCTTGATTGCCGACACGGGTTGTCATGTGCTCGACACACGCAAAACCACACCGGGACTGCGCTATCTGGAGAAAGAGGCTGTGGCTATCGGCGGAGGTATGAACCACCGTATCGGACTCTTTGACATGATTCTGCTCAAGGACAACCACGTTGACTTTGCCGGTGGTATTACCAACGCCCTTACCCGTGCCCGCGATTATTGCAAGGAGAAGGGCAAGGACCTGCGAATCGAGATTGAGGTGCGCACATTCGACGAGATTCGCGAAGCACTCGCATCGAATATCCCCGACCGCATCATGCTCGACAATTTCACACCGGCCAAGACCAAAGAGGCAGTGGATATCATCCGCAGTTGGGAAAAAGAGAATAAGAAGCACATCGAGATCGAAAGTAGCGGCGGTATCACTATCGACACACTGCGCGATTATGCCGTTTGCGGTGTGGACTTCATCTCTGTCGGAGCACTGACCCATAGCGTCAAATCGCTTGACATGAGTTTCAAGGCAGTTAAATAAGGCGAGAGAGCGACCTATAATGAGGCCGCTCTCTTTTTAACTCGCTATACGATGCGCGTCATAGCTGGGAAGATAAATTTGACTTGCTGACAGAATAAATTCTACAAAAACTTGCATAATTCATTTTTTTTGAGTACCTTTGCAGCATATTTAAACTCTGATTAAATTTAAGGTATGAAAATGACACATTCTTTCCTTGCGTTGTGCCTTGCGGTGACTGCGCTCTCATGGTCCGCTTGCGATCCAAACGAGCCGACCCATTCCAAACAACCGACAGGCAACACCTATTTCGGCGATACTATCAAGGCTAATCTGCCGCGCATTCCGCTGCAATCATCGCTGACCTACGCTCAGCCGATGACAGGCTTGGTATTTTTCTCCTCGCGAGCAAAAGATCTGGACAGCGATTATCGCAACGCTATCAGCTTGGAGTTCGCATATTGTCTGCCATGCAAGGTGGTAAAAGGAAAGAAGGACGGCCAGATTCAATATGACTGGACCGAAATGGAAAATATCCTCAACGATATCGCTTCGCGCCATCACCAAGCAGTTATCCGCGTACGCTACGAGTGTCCGGGTAGCAAAGAGGTGGACGGCAAGGCCGGTACAACGGCTGTGCCAGATTATATCAAAGAGATGTCCGGTTACAGCGAGACCTATGCCAGCAAAGAAGGTGCGACCTATTATGCCGACTGGTCGAGCAAAGAATTGCAATGGTTCACCAAACAGTTCTACGTTGATTTTGCCAACAAGTACGGCAATGACGGTCGTATCGCCTTTCTTGAAGTTGGCTTCGGACACTGGTCGGAGTATCACATCTACGGCACTACGCTTAAGTTCGGCAAGAACTTCCCGACCAAAGAGTATCAAACAGAATTTCTCAAGCACATGGCTCAGGTGATGCCTATTCCATGGATGATCTCTATCGATGCAGCGGACGAATACTACACGCCTATTGCAGATTCGCCAGAACTGATGGCATTGAAGTTCGGTTTGTTTGACGATTCGTTCATGCATAGAGAACATGAGTCCACTGACGACGAAGAAGCCTACAACGAAGAGTGCTGGAAAATGCTCAACTATACGCAACGCTGGCTTACTGCGCCTAACGGCGGAGAAATCAGTTACTACACCAGCAGCGACCAGAAGAATTTTCTCAACCCAAAAGGTATGTATGGCCACACATGGGAAGAACAAGCGGCTAAGTACCACATCACCTTCATGCTGGCTAACAGTGCGCCGGACGGTTCGTTCGGTAAACCTGAGCGTTTCACCGAGGCGGCTCATGCTTCCGGCTATCGATTCAAGGTGCTGGATGTCAAGGGCGACAAAGATAGCACGCTGGTGCTGGTGACGAACACCGGTGTGGCACCTATTTACAGAAATGCGTACTTCCAAATCGGAACAGCTATAGCACCGACGTCATTGGAGAACTTGGCACCGGGCGATACAACTCTGCTACGTATATCTGCGCAGTTGAAAAACGGCAAAGACCTCAAGATCAAATATACGGGCGACAACGTCGGTCGCGCAATCCAATACGAAGCAAAGGTGGGTTATAATTGATAATTTTAACAACTATGAAAGCACGTTATTTATTGGTACCGATGGCAGCGATGGCAGAAACGGCCGGTTCGTTCTCACGTGTTCGTCTGTTAGCGCTATCGCTGAAAGAGCGAGGCATAGAGGTGGCAACCTGTTGCGCACACGATCCTAACTACAGAGAGATACCGGGCATTGACAACTATGCGTTGGACGTTCCTTCGCCCTTGGGCTTGCCGGCATGGTACGCACGCTATATGTTCCCTATAGCGCAGAAACTGGGTATCACGGCAGCCAAAGAAGTGGAGAGTTTTGAGGAAGTGCTTCACCTGACAGGCAATACCTGCTACCGCTACCTGCGTCGCAGCGTAGAGCAGATACGCGAAGCTATTCGCCTATTCCGTCCCACCATCGTCTATAGCGAGTTTAATCTATCCGCCTATATAGCAGCACGCGCAGAAGGCGTAACTATCTATTCTACTGCCAGTTTCCCGACTGAAGCGTCTTTTGCCACTTCGCCGCAATACGTAGGAAGCGTCAATCGTTTGCTTGATGAACTGCAGTTGCCGCAAGTGTCATCGGCGCTAGATATTTTCTATTGGGCAGATAAACGCTTTGTGCCCAGTTGCCCGTCGCTAGAAATATTTGAGAACAAACCGTATATCTATTGCGGAGCTTTGCGACGCGTGGATTACCGACCTGCAACCGAGCGTAACGCAGTGGTAGTCTATATGGGCAACGGCACTATCTCGCCAAAGAAGATGGTTCGCGAGGTATCGTCTGCGTTCCGTCAGTCGGACATGCAAGTCTATATAGCCGGCAAAACATTGGAAACAACAGACTGCGACAATATACATACAGCGCCGCGTTTCGATTTCTCCGAACTGCTACCACGTGCTGCGCTGATGATTCATCATGGCGGACAAAACAGCATGATTGATGCACTACTCTACGGCGTGCCGCAGATGATCTGTCCGGGTCGCGTCTTCGAGCGCAAGTACAATGCAGAGATGTTGGCGCACAACGGCGCAGGGCTGGTATTGCCGTTCGAGCGTTTCTGTGCAGATGAGATACGCCGCCTGAGCGAACAGATCAGACAGGAATCCTCCTTCGCTGAGCAAGCCGACCGTCTCCGCAAAGAACTGCTCTCATACCCGGGATTAGAAGAAATACAGTAAATATAGCCGTCAGTATAAAATTGACATGAGACTTTAAGACTTTGAGACTTCCAAATAGTCTCAAAGTCTTAAAGTCTTAGTGCAAAATTTCTATCACCAATTTCTCTATTTCATATAACCTTTCGCCTTAATATCAATGGGATATAGCGGTCTATTCTTGACTTTGGCGGATTAGTTTGTGTAGATTTTTTTTGCAAAAATCAAGTTTGGCACGATGTTTGCAAATCACCTATAGAAGCACATTTCTTTGAATGGTGATTTTATAAAGATTGTTTGTTATATTACCAAGAAAGAGTTCGTCGGGAGGACGAGCTCTTTCTTATCTTTATACTATTGCAATAAACAAAAAATATTCTAATCAAATGCCCGAGGTGACAAACGTGTGTACAATCGGAAAAGAACCGGCGGAACAGTGAGAGCCATCAACAGCACGATGAACATTCCTATAAGCGTGATAACGCCTAACGAGTGCATTGCGGGATGGACAGCCAGCACCAAGATTCCGATACCGATAAGCATGATCAGTGCAGAAAGGAAGATAGACTGCCTATATTGCGACAAGATCGGTTTGCCGGTACGGTGCTCGTAGAGCAATCCCTCTACAATGAAAATGGTATAATCGTCGCCCTGACCGAAAATGAATGTGGCCAGAATGATATTGACAATATTGAATTGCAGGCCCATGATATGCATAATAGCGAGAATCCATATCCAACTGAGCGCCATCGGAACGAAGGCGATAATGGCCAGCCATATATTGCGGAAACTGAGCCATAGGAAAATGAATACGATGAGACTGCAACAGAGCCCGATGTAATCGAAATCATCGCTCAGGCGTTTAGCTATGTCGGAATAGTTGATAATTGCAACTTGATAATTGAAGTCTGAAAGTTTTTCGTAGAACGGTGCAAAGGCATCGGGAGTGAAGCCAACAGC
>JAEEHO010000209.1 GCA_016280845.1 Paludibacteraceae bacterium
GACACACGCGCCGAACTGACACAATGGCCTTTGCCGGGCTACGAAGCAGAGATCTGCGGTCACGGCATCGGACGACTGAGCGCGATGGCGGATTTCAGTTGGGGACAAATCACGATAGGCGATGTGTACGGTCAGTTCGGTTCGGGACTGGTTCTCAGCCTATACGAAGATCGCGCACTCGGCGTGGACAACAGTCTGCGTGGAGCGAAGATACAGATACAGCCGTACAAAGGCATTGACCTGACGCTCTTGGGCGGCAAGCAACGCCGTTACTGGAACTGCTACGACGACCACGCATGGGGATGGAACTACACGCAAGATGCGGCTATGGGTGCTAATCTTGAGATGGACATCCAACAATGGTCGCCACGCATGCAAGAGGCGGATGTTGCGCTTATCTTAGGCGGTAGTTACGTCAGCAAATATGAGCAGGACGATACGATCATGACCATCGTCAACGGAACGCAGTACCGCTACAACCTGCCGCAATGGGTAGGTGCGGGCGATGTGCGTGCCAACCTACAGGTTCACGGATTTGATTTTCTGGCCGAATATGCCTACAAGGCCAACGATCCGTGTGCCGACAACGGTTACAGTTACCGTCCGGGACAAGCGTTGCTCATGTCGCTCAGTTATTCGCAGAAGGGCATGTCTATTTTGGCGCAAGTGAAGCGTTCGGAGAACATGTCATTCCGCAGCGAACGTACGCGTCGCGGCCTGGCGGGACAACTGAACCACATGCCTGCCTTTGCGCAGCAACACACCTACACGCTGGCAGCTATGTATCCGTACGCCACGCAATACACAGCCGGCGAATGGGCTTTTCAGACCGAACTGCGCTACACCTGGGCACGCAAGACCAAGATGGGCGGCCGCTACGGTACGACGCTCAAACTGAGCGCCAGCCATATACGCGGATTGCGCAGCGAAGGCAGCTGGCTTGTCAATACTGCCAAAGAAGGCGAATACTACACCGATGTCAACATCGAGTTGAACAAACGTATCACCAAGCGTTGGCGCCTCAACGCCATGCTGATGTATCAGACTTACAACCAGCAAGTGGTGGAAGGACACGGCGACCTGATTCGTTCGGGTATAGCCGTTCTGGACAACCATGTGGAGATAACCGATGACATCAGTCTGCGCGGCGAACTGCAATATTTGTTCACGCGTCAGTACGAAGGACAATGGATCTTTGCTTTATGCGAACTGAGTCTATTCAGTCATGTGACACTCAGCGGACAATATATGTACAATATCGGCGGCACCAGTGAAGCAACCCACGCGCACTACTACACCGCTGCCGCCACATACATGCACGGTGCACATCGTTTGATGGTCGGTTATACCAAGACACGCGCCGGTTTCAACTGCTCGGGCGGTATATGCCGCTACGTGCCACAACAAGAAGGAGTTTCAATGAGCTATGCGTTCACTTGGTAAGTTGAAAATTGAAAGATTAAAGGTGAAAAGATATATATTTATATTATTAGCAGGTATGGCATTGGTTGGATGCCAAGTTATTCCTGAGGACGAACGATTGATAGAAGTGCCGATGACCATCAACGGCGATATTCATCCGCACGTGCTCATCGAGTACACGGGCTTCCGTTGCGTCAACTGTCCGTTGGCAGCCGAGCAGGCACACGATCTTCAGCAACTCTATGGCAACAACCTGATTGTCGTTGCCATGCACCCGGCTTCCAACCCATTCACGCAAGGAGTATATGATTACACGTGCCCGGCATCGGATATCTATTACCAGTTCATGGGCGGAACGGCAACCACACCGTTCCCGACAGGTAATATAGATATGATGGAGTACGAAAACAATTATCTGATAGACTACACCACTTGGCCTGCACTGATTAAGGAGCAAATGAGCGACATCACGGATATTCGCTTACAGACGACAGCAACGTTGGATTCTCAAACACGCGACATAACGATCAGTACAACCGCTTACGCCGGCGAGGCCATAGATGTAGAGTTGGTTCTCTGGCTAATAGAAGACAGTATCACAGGCGCTCAGATGATGCCGGACGGAACAGCCAATATGGAGTACACTCACAATCATGTGCTGCGTGGAGCAGCAGGCGAACCGTGGGGCAAGAGTTTGTCGCTCTCTACAATGCCGACGCATGACACCGCAACCCTACACTTGCCCGATCAATGCAACGCTGCCAATTGTCACATCGTAGCACTGATATTAGACAAGGATAGCAAACAAATCCTCAATGCAACTGAAACTAAAATACAATAGTTATGAAGAGGATTATTTTCAATACAATACTATGTTCTTTATTGCTGGCCATGACGGCTTGCGAGCAAAAGAACGTGCCGGACAACTCGAACACGGGTCCGAAGACAAAAACTTATGCCAACCATAGAGATTCTATCGTTGGGCAGTCTTTCCCAATGAAGCATATCATCGAGGAGTTCACTGCTATATGGTGTGGTTATTGCCCGGGGGGAATGAGCTACATACATGATTTCGTTAAGAATGATACCAATTGGATAGTTATAATGCATCATGAAGATGACGACATGTCCACCCGTTGGGATTCCATCATCTCCAACGAATTTGAGATTACTTCCATTCCAAGAACAACCATAAACCGCGCAGGACTCAATATGCTTTTCCATCCACAGGAAATGGGGAAATGGCATTGTGAAGACTACGAAGAAGAAACATACGTATCGCTTAATGTCAACAACACCTACGACTCCATTAGTCGCAAGCTCCACATTGCAGTTTCAGGACTTGTCGGTCAATCGGATTTTCCGAACCTTAGGTTGACCGTTCTGATAAAAGAGTCCGGCATAATTGACAAGCAGGGAGATATGAATGTCTCGACCTATCATTATTGGGAAGAGTTTTGTCACACCGATGTACCTCGCGCATATACGACAGATGCTTTGGGTGATTCTATCGATGTGGACAATCACGGATATTTTGCCAACGATTTTGAACTTGACATGGATTCTACTTGGGTGGCAAATAACTGCATGGTTGTTGCCTTCGTAAGCGAAGAAATCAAGCCGATCATCCAAGTAGAACAACGTCCTGTTGTAGCAGGAACCATGGGCGGCGCAGACATTCAATGTGGTGGCATCACTCTTGGAAATAAGTTATAACCGAAATACAAATATTACAATTATGAAAAAAATATTTACTATTATTGCAACTGCGCTGCTGTGCGCAACAAACGCCAATGCCTTGCTAGTTAGTGTACAAGGCCACGGCGAACTGGATGA
>JAEEHO010000210.1 GCA_016280845.1 Paludibacteraceae bacterium
ACACCCGTTTTTTCAAAGAGCATTCAGTTTTCAGCTTTCAGCATTCAGGTTTCTGATGGCTGACGGCTTACGGCTGACGGCTGACAGCTTATTTGGAGCCTCTAGTCGGACTCGAACCAACGACCGCTGGATTACAAATCTAGTGCTCTACCAACTGAGCTATAGAGGCGCGCATTAGACCCTCTGGTCGAAAGCGGGTGCAAAAGTACTGCTTTTTTTTGACATGACCAAATATTTCTGAAAAAAAATTCAAAAAAACGTCATTTTCTCACTTTTTTTCGTCCTCAGTGCCCTTTGCACGGGGGTGAGTGGCCATATAGACGCGTTTGATCTGCTCAAAAGTGGTGTGCGTGTAGACCTGCGTCGTACTGAGCGAAGCATGGCCGAGCAGCTCCTGAATAGTGCGTATATCGGCGCCGTTATCGAGCATGGTGGTCGCAAAAGTGTGTCGGAGTACGTGGGGAGAATGTTTCTTGAGCGTACTGACCTCTCCCATGCGTGTACGTACGATATTATATAGTGTGTTTTTGTTCATCGGGTGAACTTCGCCACGCTTGGTCACGCGAATAAAAAACGTATCGGCATCATCTGTTGCCTCATTTTCGCTCAACACGCGGTTTCTCTCTCCCATATACTCTCTGATCTGTTCCACCAGTTTGTCACCGATAGGTACCACACGTTCTTTGCGGCGTTTACCGAAGATACGCACTTGTCCCTGTGCCAGATCCAGATCGTTGTCGCGCAGTCCGAGCATCTCCGCCTGGCGCATTCCGGTCTGATAGAGCATTTCGATGATCAGGGCGTCTCGCACAGCCGTAAAGTGATCTTTTTCGTCCGACTGTTCGATAGTAACGGCCGACCGTTCTTCGGCTTTTTGCATTTCCGCCTGACGGAAAAAGACAGGCAGCGGTTTGTCGGCTTTGGGCGGAATGATACGAGCGGTAATATCGCGTTGCACACGTTTCTGCCGAAGAAGGAACTTATAGAGGCTGCGCAGAGCAGAGAGTCGTCGCTTGACGGAACGAGGCGACTGGTGTTGCTGTTCCAGCATATCCAGCATCCAGGTCTTGACATCTTCCTCCCCAACTTGGTTCGGGTCAAAATCCTCTATCTCCCACCCCAGAAAAAGGCAGAAGTCACGCAAGTCGTCGTGATAGGCCTCCACCGTCCGCGGCGAGTATTTACGTTCTATGGCTATATAGTCGAGAAAATGTTGTATCATCATTACGCTTACTACTTGTTACTGCAAATTAACTCGAGCTTCGCAAACCCACAAATTAAAGTTAGCATCTTCACAATGCTCCGTTCTGAGTGTCTCTCCTGTATCCGTGTCCACACTTACATAATCGTACGAAGCCTGCGAAACTATTCCGCGACTGTTTTCTGTTGGTGCGACGGTCGCTGTACTGATTTTTGTTTCCTTGCAGTTCACATATTTATCTCTCTCGTTATCGAAATAAGTAGATTCGTGTATGTACTTCTCCGTTACCGTTCCTGATACAGAATATTCGTCTGTTAATCCTCTGCGTATCAGATCCACATTGACGGTATATTCATAATCACCATCCACATAATTGCCTTCCACATGAATCTTATTGTCTCCGGCACGTTTAGCAGTAACAGGATAGTCTCTCGTATAGCCGAACCACAAATCGGGACAATCGGTACTACGGACAATCAGTTCGAATGTAAATCCAGGCAGATCATTGGCTTTCTGATAGATACCCAAAGGTATTTCTGTTTTGAGCAATTCTCCTCTGGCGATCTGGCAGTATGCTCCAACTTTACATTCTCCGCTTTCTTTGCTGATATGCCGGTCGAACAATCCTTGGTTACGAGAAAGAGTGAGAATAATCCGATATTGTCCGGCTGTTGGATTCACCACTTCCTTCCGGGTCGTCCAACCAGTCTTGCTATTTACCCAAAACCGGTTTGTATCTACCGCATTGGTAGTTATATCAAAACTCTGTTGCAAGTTAGTGAGTGCGCCGAACACCAACGAATCGTTGCTCACTTTAAGTGTTGGCGGAATGAATACTTCTTCCTTTATGTTGGCTTGAAGCGGGTCAGGAAACCATGTTTTGACTATTGGATACACTTCATACAAGGTAGAACGAAACTCAGAGAGAGGGATAGTATATTCAAAGGCCTCCTTTTTGCGGTCATAGACGATATCTGAGGTCTCGTAAGCAGTATACGGATTGGACAGATCGACGTTATTCCTAACGCGCGCCGCCACGCGTTGATACCCCAACACCGCGTACTTTTTGGAAGGAATAGTAACATGCATATTCTCTTCATCCAATTCGATAACGGGAGTATTGAAGGCCGGTGCCAGGCGAACCGTGTCAGCAAAGAAGGACCAGTTCTTATCAAAAAACTTCTTTTCTTTTTCTTCCTTCGAGAAAACCGACACAGTAGCCTTGGCTTCCAAGTCCAGCGACGGCAACGCCACATGGAAGAAAGAAGATACCATGTTGTTATACAAAGACCCTATTCCCTCGGCATCGGCTTGTCCGAGAGTTATCTGACCTCCTACTTTCGGGCCGACATATAGATAAGTACCGATGGAGGATTTAATGATTCTTTTCATCCACGTAGCGGTTGAGATGTCTCCGGAGAACTTAATACCCGCTTGTACAAATCCGTTGAGTGTCAACTCTCCGGACAAGTCCAGCATCTCTTCGGAAATCTCTGCACCTTCTTTGTCTTCCGCAAGATGCAATCCGCATGAGATGGGGAAGAGCGCGTCGGTGTCGATGATATAGTGCATTCCGAGTCCCATCTGCACGGCAGGCATGTTCAGTTTGGCTTCCGCTTTTCCTTCGCCGCGAAAGAAGAGCGACGGCATCGGATGGATGGCAAAAACAGGACAAGCGGCGGGAAAGACGATTTCGTCTATAGGTAGCAGTTCACCTGAGTCAAACTCAAAGTCCCGCGAATAAGACAATCCAAACGAAGGCTTCACTTTGGTAATGAAGTCCTGCGAAATAGTGGTCATGAATCGCGACCAAGTGATGTTATACGCGGCGCGTAATTTGACTTTCAGATTTATCTCCGCTGCCAAATCCACATTGGTAGTCTCGTTTGGATTCCATGTACGGGTGAACGTGTTTGTGAAATCAATCAGGGAGATTTCTCCTTCGCCAGAGGCTGCAGGCGCATTGCGCGGGAATCCGTCCGGTGTACAGCCTGCTATACGTCGATGCACTTTGCCTTGCTTGTCTACCCCGATCTCCTCTACAGTAATATATTGGTCATAAACATCGCCGAGTTTCTCTACGGGCGAGCCTTTTATAACATAGGCTTTGAATGGACCGTTGGCATCTTCATTGTCATAGGAGCGCACATTTTCCACTTTGCAACTAAAACTACCTTCTGCCATGCCGTATTTATATTGCTCCTTCGCGATTGGATCTGTCGGAAGGCCGATAAAGATGTCTCCCACTTGGGGTATCATATTTTCCGGCAAGTCACGAAAATAAACTTGTAGAGTGGTCGTCATTTGCCCGGTTATTTGATCAAAATACGGACAATATCCATCTTTTTGCATGAACTTCACCTTAGGGTTAAAACGAATTTCCGGTTGTTGGAAACCGATGGAGTCAATCGCAGCGAGAGGGATTCGATACGTCGTGTCAGCCAACTCCACTTCATAGGTCACATATTGCTCACACTCTGTATTGTCAAGTGCGAATTTCGAATACCGCATCTCTTTTACTTCATCGAAGAAGAAGCCGTTGAAATCGCCGTCATTACGATAGATATAAAACGCCTCTTGTGAAAACAAGGGACTAAGGGACCATGTACAAAGTACAAAGGCTAAAATAATCTTTCTCATTGTTTCACAAATTTAAAGGAGGTTGAACCTGCGGTTATTATATAGGAGCCTTGCGGTTGGCCAATCAATGAGACAAGTAGCGGTTGGCCGCCGATGGACCGTTGGCTGTATATCTGCTTTCCATCCATATTATAGACGGTTACAGGATAATTATCGGGTAGTCCTTCTATCAACAATTGCTCGTCATTCTGCCGCACAAGAATATCGCCGGGAGCCAAGGGCGAGTTATCCATTCCCTCCGACTGACCTTCGTGGGTGTACTTTTTCATCTGCGCAAGAGGATAACTATACACACTCTGGTTGGTGGTTATAACGAGATTCCCGTTCTCAAACGTTGTTACGGGTTCATCAGATAGCAGGAAGGAGATCTTGCTACCATCCATTTTCCAGACATTCAATTGCTGAACGGGTGTTTCCTGTGCCACCATCATGCCGGTCATAGCACAAAAGGCAAATAGGAGAAGGATTCTGTTTTTCATAAGGCGTTTATTCTTTATCGTAGATTTGTTTAATATACTCTTTTAGGTATCTCTTTTTGCTCACCATGTAGTTCCACCTTTTTCGTCATTGAGTACCATGATCTTGTCTGTATCAAACCGGAAACACATCATCATTCCACATGGCGGGGCAAAGATAATCATTTTTTTGCAATCTACCAAACAACATGTTCATTTTTTTGTTTTTTTCGTTCGTTACCAAAGTGACGCGAGGTCACTTCGAACTCAAATCGAAGGCAATTCGAAGGCAATTCGAGAGTCATTCGAAGCAATCCTAGACTTTACTCGAGGTCTTGTCGGGGTTTTATCGGGGGAATGACGCGGGCCGTGACATCGCGGGTCACCTTCCGCTGCCTCAGCAGAAAGCGGTAGAAACTGCGCAGGGCAGACAGTTTGGCCTTGACCGAACGCGGCGAGTATTTGCGTTCGATGGCAATATAATCGAGGAAATGCTGAATCATTACGAGCGCAAAAGTACTGCTTTTTTGCGAGATATGCAATGGAGATAGTGATTTTTTGAATTGGGGAAAGGCATGACAAAAAGTATATATACTATGTATATATAGTAAAAGTGGGTAAAATGACAAAATGTGGGTTTCATCCTATGGTGATCCTATGGTCATCATATGGTGATCCTATGGTGAGGGTCTTATTTGAGTCTTATTTGAGTCTTATTTTAGGGTTGTATGGGGTAGTAGGAAGGTACACAAGAGCGACAAAGGGATGGAGTAGATAGTGCAAAAAATCAGAAAAAGTGCAAATTTATTTGCATATATGAAAAAAATATAGTAATTTTGCAGCCGAAAGTGAAGAAATAAACATTTACTAGCATAAAGAATTAACATTTTACTAACATAAAGAATTAACATTTATTAATCATTAATTAACTTTCAATTATTAAAATTTTATTATGAAAAAGTTACTTGTATTGGCCATGGTAGCATTTGCATTCCTGGCCTGTAATGAGGGCGCATCGGTGCCTAAGAAAGACAAAAACGCAGCTAAGGCAGTTACTTCTCAGGCCTTTGATCTGTTAGGAAAAAGTTCCGAGAAGGTGGACAAGG
>JAEEHO010000019.1 GCA_016280845.1 Paludibacteraceae bacterium
GCTTTTCTTTTTCTGGAGGGTGCGATGCAACGCCTTGAGGACATACGGCAGAAAGATTTAGATGCCATTTTTACGTACTATCGGGATGTTACGAAGCAAATTACCATTCAAACAGGCTCTGAAAAGCTCATTGTTTGGGGTGATTTGCAGTCATCCGATATGGAAATGAGTGCAAGCGAGAAGCCTGTGAATGCTTACGCAGTTACTTTGTATGTTCGTACTGTCGAAATTCCTAAAGCATTTCGTAAAAAGCTCACAAAAGATGCGATTCTTTATGTGGAATCCGAGGCATATAAAGTCATAGATGTGGCAGATGATGGCGGTGTTTTCTGCATTTCACTTGAACGTGGAACGCAGAGGGGGGCTAGTATGTCAGGGAGGGAGCTATGAGCGGAATCATTAGGGACGTTTTTGGATGCTCCGATGCTATTTATAATTACCTCACTCAGAAATGCGGGGATTGTACGCTCAGATTTAAGGCTTCGTCATCTCTTGACAAGGATGATTACGTCGAAATTACGCCGCGAGTGTATGAGTTTACCTTCGATGACCCCTCCGAAATTCCCTCGCCCTGTGTGCTTATACAGCCTGTAACGGTCACATCCTCAAATGTACACTTCGTTCTTTATATCTCCATCTCACACGCAGCGATTCAGGAATGTGAAATTGTCGATGAGAATCCTGAGGGCTCCCGTCATTATCAGTATCGAGACGGTTCTGAATTTACGTCAGATGGCGTTCGCAGGGAGTTATATAGAGCATGTATGACGCTGCAAACATTTGTATTCAATGCGCTTCTAAAGTTAGGCAGTTCCGACGCACGTATTCAGAATATTACCCTGAACCCGCCCAGTCCGTATATGGAAAATTTCCCGTCATGTGATGGGACTGTTGAATTTGACATGGCATACAGCACACAGACAGTTGCTTACGGTGGAACAAGACTTCAAGAGCTTCTCTGATCAATAAGCCATAAGACCTCCTCTATCAAAGAGATGAATGATTGCGAGGGGACGCGTGATCCCCCGCGTTTTCTCTTGCAAGAGGAGGTAAAAATTATGGCAGTTCCTGAATTATATGGAAGTGCAGCCCGCATCGTTAGAAGCGAGGCACAGGCTGGAGTATCCAGTGCCACACGTGTTTACATGTTTGGAAGTAGCCCGAAAGGTGAACTCGGAAAGTTGTATGCCGTAACGAGTGTGAGTGAGGCGGCACAGAAACTCGGTTGCGTGCCCGGTGATGGTTACAGCTTGACAGAAGCTATTATTGCTGCATTTCAGGTTGCGGGTCTCGGTCAGATTTTGTGCATTCCTGTTTCGCATGACTTGGTTTATTCGTCTGAATGGATTGGGGATGCCGCAAAAGAGACGGGCGTTTATGCGTATTCACGTTTTGTCCGTGAAGACCCTGGAACGGTAAACATCCTGTGCGCTCCGTCTGTAACTGACGGGCAGTTTCTGTCTGCGATGTTAAGCCTGTGTAAACCGCAGGATGACATCAAGAGCTATATGATCTATGATGTTGCCGGTAAATACGCGCAAATAAGTGACGGTTTCGCAGACCCTGAGTCTATTTCAGAGTCAAAACTGATTTCTGACGGATATGCAACCGCAGTATGGGGATGTGTTCGCACAAGCGGCGGTTATTCTGTTAGCGGTGCGGCTGTCCGTGCTTGTGTTCAGGCGGTTAATGATGCCGAGTTCAATTCTCCTGCACGTGTCGGCGGCAATTTACCATTGGGCGGTGTTGTAGGTATTGACGGTCGTCTTTTCGGTACGGCGAAGCGGTATCCATTATTCCCGAACTGTGATTCTAGTATTTCTGCGGGTTCACAGTCCGATGTCGAAGATATTATCATTGACCCCGTTATCAGCTCACGCGCATTATCGTACAATCTTTCCCGTGTCATTCCTATGTTTGCAAAGAATCTTGATGGCGTTCGGTTCCCTGCGCATATCGTAATGGAAAGTGGTGAAATCCGTGAGACCGTTGCAGAAATGACAAGCACGGCGAGTACATGGGCATTTGAACCTGTTACAAATATTGAGGAAGGTGAGAATATCGTCGCACTTATCGGTTACGATAAATCTGGTGATGTTCTGAAAAATCCTGTTGCATTACCAGTGGTTGCAACTTATGCAGGTACTCCTATTGATCTTACAACTGCAATGAGTGGGTCAGTGACTTATGTTGCGGGATGTTCTGCAATCGTACCTGGTCTTGTCGCCATTCCACAGAGCGTCAAAGTCGGCGGTGTTGGGTTCATGTTCGACGGTAATGATGTCGTTATTGACCCGATTGAAATCGTTATTGGTAGTGGAAATCAGCCGGTTCTCGAAGGAGATGTGTGTTTCGCCGTTAAAGCGGACGATCTCGAAGCGTTCTACGCTGCTTATGATGATCCTCGTTCAATGGTTATTCGTCGTGATTCATACGATGACATTATCAATATCCGACGAACCGATGCAAATGCTCTTTCCGCAGACGGTGTCTGTACTGTCATCAATCGGTATGGCTCATTCTATACATGGGGAGACCATACGAGTGCGTTCTTCAACAACCAAGTTGCAGATGAACGTGACCGGTTTGAAAACCAGATGCGTATGCTTCAGATGGTTTGCAACTGGTTTATTCTGACTTTCGGCCCCATCATTGACGATGGTATGACTTTACAACTTAGGAATGACATCATTCTCGCAACGCAAACAAAACTCAACTCTCTTGTTGCTGTCGGTGCGTTGATTGGTCAGCCTACATGCACATTTGAAGCCGCTGAAAATCCAAAAGATGAAATAGCGATGGGGCATTTCGTATTCAATATTAGAGTTACGGGTGCAATTCCTGTCAAGTATCTCGTGGCTAAGGTGGCTTATACAGACGCCGGTCTCTCTATTTATGAATTGTAATTGACCGAATACATAAGGAGATAAGACAATGAGTCTTCGAGAAATCAATCGTTATTTGACAGTCGCAGGGTGTTCGGTCTATGAGCTTGATGACAAGGGCATTCCCGAAACTTTCCCACTAAGCATTGACAGTGAAGTTACACTTCCGACTATTTCTTTCCCAACATCTGATGCACAACTCATGGGTCCAATGTCCGTCCCTATTCAAACGGCGCTTGAAAACCTTGAGATGACTATCAGTCTGCCAGACTCTGCTGCTGCAAGTAAGTGCCGTAAAAAGGGCGTTGTTGGGTTTATGGTAAGACATGCAGTCTCTATAACGAACCGTGAGACTGGTGAGGTTTTCTTGGGCGGTTTTACTGCGAAAGCTCGTGGTATGATTAGCGCAAAAGACGGTTTGACGATTTCACCGAATGGTGAGTCTTCAACCAACTTGACAGTTCAGCTCATTTCATACCAGTTCCAAACCGATGACAGCAGTACTGTTATCAACATTGATCGACCATCTGGAATCTTGGAGATCAATGGCGAAGATTACAGGAAAGACCTGCGGGAATTGCTCTAAGCTAGGTAATATTCTGTAATCAAAAAGATAAAGCGTTTGATGTGCAGACTGTGCATCAAACGCCTATGA
>JAEEHO010000211.1 GCA_016280845.1 Paludibacteraceae bacterium
ACATTGTTGTTACTTGATGACCAATCGCAAAATTTGTTGCTGGCATCTGATGGAGTGATTGTCGTAACCAATTTTGCTCTCTCGTTAACGTACATAGTGAGAGTGCTCTTGTTCAATTTGACTGCGGTAACGTGTGTTGGAGTAGTGTCCGGCTCCAGACCGAACATGAAATTGACGTGCTTGGCGTAACCACCGCTGGCTTCGTTTCCTCCGATACCTTCTTCTCCCGGTTCCAAAGTGTTGAGAACATAGTATCCATTGCTACCTCCGTCCCAACCCCAGTTGATGTGGAACAAAACTTGACCGTCTGTTTCCTTCATACCGTCGCAAACAAATGAGTGACCGCCACCGCCCTTGCGGCTATCTCCGGCCATCAAGATGGGACGACCTGCATGCAAATCTATAGAGAACAGTTTGGCAATAGAATCGAATGGTAATTTTGATTCTTTCTCCTGGTAGTAATAAGCTTTGCTCTTGTATCTGAAGTTACGCATCATGCCGTTACCCATATCGTCGATATAGGCTCCACTAGCGTCACCGCTGTAATGCATTTTTGCGGCAACACCGGTGTGGTACATCAGTTTGGCTATTTCCTTTCCTTGTTCTTCTGTGTAGTTATTCCCGTTGCTTTTGCTCTTATGAAATCTAGGTATCAGAAGATCCCAATTGTAGGTGGTTGCACCGTAGTTAACCGACAAAACAGTGTCGAATGTGGCAAGAGCCTTTTTGTTGTCATCGCGGTCAATGACGTCCTCCCATGTGTAACTAAACGTACCCATGCCTTGATTAGGCCATTTCCAGAAACGCATAATCTGGGCTGCTGCAGTAGCAGTACAACCGGTTGCGCAAACCGAGCCGTCGTATTTGTCAATCGGGCACATATCCTGATAAGGACTGTCTTGATTCCATTTGATACCGTCTATGTCCAACAATGGAGCTACGGGTGTTTCTTCTTCACTTGCCTTGGCGCGACGAGGAGCGTTCGCACGCTGTGCTTTCTGCTCCTCCGACAGAGGTTGTGCTTTGGCAATGCGCTCTGCGTAGTAATCCATCATGAAGGCTACGTTCTCCTTTGTGCCGTCAAACGTACCTTCGTCCGAATAACCGAGAATAGTTACGGCGTTGTCATCTGCCGAAACCATTACCCATCCACCATCTTCTTTGTTGAAAACATACAAAGCCGGTTCATTGGAATTAGGCTTTGCTACCTGATAACCCAAACTCATCTGAGGAGTGGCGCTGTTTGCACGGCGCATTCCCTTCTTTGCTTTAGAAGCAAATTGAGATTTGGCGAAACTTGCTGCGATTTCTGCAGCCTCTTGCTCTGTGCGTTGTTCGGCATAGACAGCCATAGACATAGCAAGGATTAGAATTCCGATAAAATACTTTTTCATTATATAATGTTGTTTTTTAGTCTCAGTACACCTATACACATCAAACCTGACCGCAGATATTCACATCAACGGTATCAGATTGCCCCAAATGGCGAAAAAACGCAAAGGGAAAGGTTGCATTACAAAATCGGCTGCAAAGTTACTATTTTTAATGCATATATGCAAATTTTTTAGGTGTTTTTTTAAAATAGTAAACTATATATAGCGAAAGACTAGTATGAGGTATCTATTCTGGTGGAGATATGGTAAACAAAAAATTCCATCTCGGGCATTTTGCCGGAGATGGAATCGAATGGTTTCTAACGGATAGATTACTGAATCTTCTGGCCGAAGATGGTGTATTTGTCATTACCGCGAATGATTACAACCTGACCATTCTCAATCAGTTTGCGAACGGACGATTGCTCATCTGCTACTTCGTCAATAACTATTTCTGCGTGTTCTGCACTCGGAGCGTAGTAGTGTGTATCACTGCCGGTATAGAGTGTGACAGAACGGATAGCTGCAGCACGCTTGGTTGTAGCGAGTTTGACAGTGTTTACTGCAGTAGGATTGCTCGGCTTGTACGTCAGGTTAGTGCTGTATGAGTACGAACTGCTTGTGCGATTGCCGAGTGTGATCTTCAGCTTGCCGTTGTCATTGCTATTGCTCTTCGAGCAGTTAACAACCACTTTGGTGATGACTGCTGCTTCGTTCAGCGCCAGCGTGATGTAGCCAGGACTGTCTTGTTGGTACTCATCGTACTTGCAACCGCCGATACGGATACCGTTTGCGCCCGGGCGCAACCAGGAACCGTCGCTCACGCTCAAGTTGTCAGACGACTCAACCAAGTAATAATCGATGTAATCGAACCAGAAGCCCGGATCGTACCAATCGCAGGTGTTGCTTGTTTGGTAGAAGACGATAGAAGCCACTTCCGTGTAACCCGGAATAGCGGTGAAGGTAGCCGAAATGGTTACATCGCTTGCCGGCATGATGAATGCTGTATTGTGCAGCACGTTGATGGTCTGTCCGTTTGCAGCTATTACATTCACTTCACTCAATTGGTAGCCGTTAGCCGGAGTAGCATTGATTGTAACAACCTGACCTTCTTCTGCTTCTTCAAGGTTTGGCGTTACGTTGCCATTTGTTGTAGGTGCGACAGTAATATTGTATGTCGTCGGTTCTGCCTGGCAGGTAGTGGTAGTGTAGTTGGTGTAACTTTCTCCACCGCCGGTGTAGAGTTTTACAGACTTGATGTATGCGCGCTTGCGTGTGGTGGCAAGTGTCAAAGAAGTTGCATCAGTCGGCTTGTTCGGGATATACTCTATGTCCTCTCCATAAACGATAGGATTTTGGGTGTGCAGATCATTGAGGTCTATCTGCAGTTTGCCATTGTCGCTATCTTGAGTCTTTGAGGAAGTAACGACTACTTTGGTGATAGTAGCGCCTTGGTTCAGGTCAAATACGATATAGGCTTGCTGAATATAGCCGTTATCGCCGATTTCACGCTTGTGGTTGGTGTTGGTGTCTCCCAATTTCAGACCGTTATAGCCTGCGCGCAACCATGCACCGTCAGTGATAGTGAGGTTGTTGGCAGACTCAATCAGGTCGCTGATCGTATTGAAATGATATCCCGGATCATACCATTTGCCGTCTTCGTTAGCAAATGATTTGAAGGTAAGCGATGCTACTTCGGTGTACGGAGTAGTACCCCCGTCTGGATTAGCAAAAACAGCGTAGTAGGTGGTGTTTCCGCTCACAATGTCTCCCTTTTGAGCCAAAGCGGGAGCTGTTGCTCCGTTGTAGTTCTCAATGGTAGTCCAGCCGATGAAGGTCA
>JAEEHO010000212.1 GCA_016280845.1 Paludibacteraceae bacterium
GGACGAAGCATCTCCGCCATCTTGCGGTTGATATCGTCCACAGTGAAGGGTTTGTAAATCTCGCACACGCAGTTGCGTTGTTCCTCTTTCGGGCGTTGGATTTCTGCCTTGCAAGCCCAATAGGTCTGTTCAGCAACGGACCACAGTCCGCGTTCCTTGAGCAGCGCTATGGCAGCGCGGAAAGCGCAGAACTCCTCCACGTGCGCCATATCGATACCGTAATAGTCCGGATAGCGTATCTGCGGCGAACTGGACACCATCACTATCTTCTTTGGATGCAGGCGGTCGAGGATCTTGAAGATACTCTCGCGCAAGGTAGTACCGCGTACGATGGAATCGTCGATAATAACGAGATTATCGATACCGGGTTGCAACGAACCGTAGGTGATATCATAGACGTGCGAAGCGAGATCGTTGCGCGAATCGGCTTCGGTGATGAACGTGCGCAGTTTGATATCCTTCCAAGCCACTTTCTCACTGCGGACAGTCAGTCCGCGGCTACGCAGTCCTTCCACCATACCGTAGAAAGCCACTTCGGCAGTATTAGGAATGAAGGAGAAGACGCTGTGCTCGGTATCGCCGTCGATGGCTTTGAGAATATCGTCCGCCAACTGCACACCAAGTTGTTTGCGCTCGTGATAGATATCGCGGTCGGAGCCACGGCTGAAATAGATGCGTTCGAACGAACAAGGAGCAAGTTTTTGGGCAGGCAAGATGGTCTCCAGTTTGGAAGTACCGTCTTTGCGTATAATGAGCGCTTTGCCGGCAGGCAATTCCTGCACATCTTCGCACGCCAAATCAAAAGTTGTCTGCAGTACGGCGCGTTCGCTGGCAACAGCTATTACTTCATCGTTCTGATAGAAGAAGCCCGGACGAATGGCCCACGGGTCACGCATGGCGAACATCTCACCCGAGCCGGTCATTCCGCACATGACATATCCTCCGTCGTAGTCGCTCATCGTAGTGCGTAGCACATTAGCCATCTCAACGTGGTCTTCTATATAGTGTGTGATGTCGGTATTCTCCAGTCCTTTTTCTTTGGCCTCCACATAACAACGCTCCACTTCTCGGTCCAAACGATGGCCCATCCACTCGAGCGTGATATACGAATCGCTGTAGATACGCGGCGACTGACCCTGCGACACTATCTTGTTGAAGATCTCGTCAATATTGGTCATGTTGAAGTTACCGCACAGACAGAGGTTCTTCGCACGCCAGTTGTTACGGCGCAAGAACGGGTGGACATATTGCAATCCGCTTTTGCCGGTAGTGGAGTAGCGCAGATGACCCATGTAGAGTTGCGCTTCGGTCCATTCGGGTGTCACGCGGCTGAAGATCTCAGTGATGGCATCTTTGCCCATCGCTTTCTCACGCAGCATATATTCCGTACCGACAGCAGCATTCATATTGACGCAGGCGATGCCGGCTCCCTCTTGTCCGCGATTGTGCTGTTTCTCCATCATCAGATAGAGTTTATTCAAACCATACGATGCAGTTCCGTACTTCTCTTTGTAATAACTCTGCGGCTTCAACAGGCGGACCAACGCCACGCCACACTCATGTTTCAACGGGTCCATATAAGTTCGCTATAAATCAATGTAATATTTTGTATATCAATTCTTTCCAGAGGTCTGCATCGGTAGCGGAAGGATTGTCTATACCTTTGCATCGCGCATCTGTCTCGCGCAGGTATCCGATGATGCGAAAGGTCTTGCCGGCAGGATAGCGCCGGGCAGCATCGGCATAATCCTTGACGAAGAACGGATTGATACCCAGCTCGCGTGCCACCGCATCTTTGCTCTTGTCCGGCATATATTCGTACATCAGCAGATTGGAGAAGAAAGTGAATAGCGGAGCTATCTCGCGGATAATCGGATGATCCTTGCTGCTCGCGAAATACTGTGTGATACGATTGGCCTTGACCACATCGCCGCGTATGAGTGCCGATTGCAGTTCCAGTATATTGAAATCCTTGGATATACCTATATTGCGTTCCACCAGCGCAGCGTCGATGGTATGCACGCCTTGCGGACGGCCGTCGATCAGTTTGCGCAGCGCACCCACTATGGCCGACAGGTCTGTTCCAAGATGGTCAGCCAGCACCGTAGTCACACGCGGATCGATCTGCACATTGTCGCCCTTGGCCTGCAACTCTTTGTTCACGTCGGCTATGTATCCGGCAATCCATTTCTCCACCTGATAGTCGCGCAGACGGTCGCTTTGCAGCCACACGCATTGCTTGTTGTCCGCCAGCTTCTTCCACACCGACAGACGTTTGTCGGGCTTGCCGTTGTAGCAGATAACGAGCACCGTGGACGGCATCAGATTGTCGATGTAGGCTTCGAGTGCCTCCCATTTCTTGACGGTCTGCGCCTCGCGCACAATAACCACCTTGCGTCCGCCCATCATGGCAAATCCGCGCGCGGCGCCGATGACGGAAGATATGTCTGCGCCGGGCAGATCGCGTCCGTAGAGTATCTGCTGGTCAAACTCGCGCGCCGACTCGTCCAACGCATGGTCGGCAACGAACTGGAAGATTCGGTCTATGAAATACGGTTCCTCGCCGCACAGTATATAGAGCGGCGCATAGTTGCCTTGTTGCAACGAACGGAGTATGTCTTCGTATTTATGTGTCATGCGATCAATCAATTGCAGGTGCAAAGGTACAACATTTTTTTGGAATGTACAATTCTTTGCGCAAAAATGTTGAAAATTACGTACATTTATGCACAAAACAAAGACATTACTTCTTGTTATTGCGCAGTTTGGAGGCAAAAACAAGTCCGTTAGTAACGGCCAGCAGAACGGCGACTATGTCGTCTATCCAACCAATGACGGGAACTACATCCGGAGATATATCCACCGGGAGAAGAACATAAATCAAAGCTATTACGGCACCGATACCTATATTCAGTTTGTACTTAGACGATTGCTGCATGAGGAATATTGGGTATTGAATGTTAATAATTAATAATTCATATCCTTCACATCTTCTTCCATCGAAGGAATGTGACGCGTTTCTTCTTCCTCCATCGTTGGAATTCGGCGCGTTTCTTCCTCCATTGTCGGAACACGACTGTGCTCATTTTCTTCTTCTTTCGGTGCCGGGCCGTATTGATTGTCCATCGGCGAAGACGGAAGGAGCATAAAGACAAAAAAAACAACGAAACCCAAAAACGGAACAAACACGCCTATCCACCACCACCAACCGGACAAACCGATATCGTGCAAACGGCGAACAGCCGCGCTGGAACAAGGAAGAATTGTGAAGAAACAGAAGAACATAACTACCAGACAAACAATGTAATACAGACCCACATCTTTGCCTAGCATTTGCTTCATCGTTCCCATTAGAGATAACATTCCCAACTCTATCAAGACGAAGATATCAACGAAAAGAATCAAACTCCAATATTCAGCCCGCGTAGCGCGTCCGCTGAATGTGGCACACTTTTTGATAAGAGACGTATGTATGATTTGAGATAAAGACATCATAGACAGCGAAGAAAAC
>JAEEHO010000213.1 GCA_016280845.1 Paludibacteraceae bacterium
CGAAACAGCTGTGAAGGGCCGCGTAGACAAGAAAGAGAAGTTATAACGCCAGGAGACATCCTCTCTCTTTTGCATGCGCACCCTGAAACCCGGCTCGGATAAGTACTTGATCAGCGCTTTGGATTTCAAGGTGCGCATGCAAAAGACAGAGGAGTTCTATCTCCAGGAGAACGAGAAGAACATGCACGAAGCCACCGATATACTCTATTTCGTTATTGACGAGAAGAACAAGTCGATTGAGTTGACCGATAAAGGTATTGACGCGTTGACCGGTTCGACCGACGATCCGGAGTTCTTCGTGCTGCCGGACGTAGGTTCGGAGATCGCCGAACTGGAGCACCAGACGGGTCTTACATCCGAAGAGAAGCAACAGAGAAAAGACGATATCTACACCAACTACAGCATCAAATCTGAGCGCGTGCATACCGTTCACCAGTTGCTCAAGGCCTATACGTTGTTTGAGAAAGATGTGGATTACATCATCGACAACGGCGAGGTGAAAATCGTTGATGAGCAAACCGGCCGTGTGATGGAAGGTCGTCGCTGGTCGGACGGTCTGCACCAGGCAGTGGAGGCCAAAGAGAATGTGCAGGTGGAAGGTGCAACCCAGACCTTTGCAACCATCACGCTGCAGAACTACTTCCGTATGTACAACAAGCTATCGGGTATGACCGGTACGGCAGAAACGGAAGCAGGCGAGTTCTGGAACATCTATCATCTGGATGTGGTGGTAATCCCGACCAACAGACCGATTGCGCGTAACGATATGAACGACCGTATCTATCGCACCAAACGCGAGAAATACAATGCCGTTATTGACGAGATAGTCGAGATGGTTAACCAAGGTCGTCCGGTGCTGGTAGGTACAACCAGCGTCGAAATCAGTGAATTGCTGAGCCGTATGTTGACCCTGCGTCACATCAAACATAATGTGCTGAACGCCAAGTTGCACCAACAGGAGGCGCAGATTGTGGCTGAGGCCGGTCGTCCGGGCGTTGTGACCATCGCCACCAACATGGCCGGTCGTGGTACCGATATCAAGTTGACTCCGGAGGTGAAAGCAGCCGGCGGTTTGGCCATCATCGGTACTGAGCGTCACGAGAGCCGTCGTGTGGACCGCCAGTTGCGTGGTCGTGCCGGCCGTCAAGGCGATCCGGGTAGTTCGGTATTCTATATATCGCTGGAAGATGACCTGATGCGAATGTTCGGTAGCGAGCGTATAGCAGGCGTAATGGACCGCATGGGATTCCAGGAAGGCGAGATGATTGAGCACTCGATGATCAGCAACAGTATAGAACGCGCGCAGAAGAAAGTGGAGGAGAACAACTTCGGTATCCGTAAACGTTTGATCGAATATGATGACGTGATGAATACCCAACGTAACTTCATCTACGCGAAACGTCGTCACGCTGTGATGGGTGAACGTATCGGTGTGGATATCACCAAGATGATCTACAAAGCAGCAGAAGATATCGTGAAGGAAGCACGTAGCAACATGGATTACGAAGGACTGAAAGACGAAGTGATGCAAGTGTTTGCTATCGAACTGCCGTTCGACGAAGATACCTTCCTCCGTGGTAAAAATGACGATTTGCACCTTCAACTCGCCGAAGCTGCGCTTGATACTTTCAAACGCCGTATGGACAAGTTGGTTCAGGTGGCTAATCCTGTGATTCAGAACGTATATGAGACTAAGGGTCAGATGTACGAGAACATCCTGATTCCTATTACTGACGGAAAGCGCGTGTACAACATAGCCGTTAACCTCAAGGCTGCAGCCGAGAGCCACAGCAAAGAGGTTGTACGCGAGTTTGAGAAACGCATATTACTCCTCGTCATCGATGATGAATGGAAAGAGCATCTCCGTCAGTTGGACGACCTGAAACAATCGGTACAGAATGCCAGCTACGAGCAGAAAGATCCGCTGTTGATCTACAAGTTGGAGTCGTTCCATATCTTCGGTGACATGCTCGAGCGCCTCAACCGCCGCGCTATCGCTATCCTGCTGCGCGGTCAGATCTACACTCAAGATCCGAACAGCGTACAGCAGGCTCAGCAGCAACGCCGTCAGGACTATAGCCGCTATCGTACACAAAAAGATGCGGTACAGCAGGCTGCACAAGCATCAGGTATGGCACAAGCAGCAGGACGCGACACCCGCGACCAGCAACGTCCCGAACCTATACATGTGGACAAGAAACCGCGTCCAAACGATCCGTGTCCATGTGGAAGCGGCAAGAAATACAAGCAGTGCCACGGACGAATGTAACCGGAGATTTGATTTTTGAAATTTAAGTATTCGATATTGTTACTCATGTTTTGCGCTGTCACTAACCTGGCAGCGCAAAATGATAGTATCCCAACAGATAGCGTATCCGCACCAGCGGACAGCATCCGTCTATATGCCGATACGTTCCGTTTGGGAGATCAGCAGCAGGCTATTGACGAAGACGAGATATTGCTTCGACTGGTGGCTCAGCAAAGCGTTCGGCTACATGCCAATGACACGACAGATACGCTAACAGTGGCCGAGTACATGCGTCTAGATTCGCTGCGGCGCGAACTGGTGGAGATAGATTCACTACGTGCTGCTAACGCTGAGATGGTGGCACAAACAATCACCCAGATACCGACTATCGCAATA
>JAEEHO010000214.1 GCA_016280845.1 Paludibacteraceae bacterium
AAGCATCTAAGCGCGAAGCTAGCTCCAAGATTAGATTTCCATTGAGGGTCGTTGTAGACGACAACGTTGATAGGCTGCAGGTGTACAATGGTGACATAAAGCCGAGCAGTACTAATTGCCCGAATCTTTTTCTATAAAAAGTTTTTTAGAATTTGATTGTCTTGCGCGTGAGCGCTTTACATTCGCTAATGTGTCAACCCCATAGAGTTGACTGGTTGGGCTGGTTTTGGGCTTGTTCCCTCTAACCTCTAACCTCTCACCTCTAACCTTTATTAAGGTGGTTATAGCGCTGAGGTCCCACCCCTTCCCATTCCGAACAGGGTCGTTAAGCTCAGCATCGCCGATGGTACTGCACTGCGTTGTGGGAGAGTAGGTAGCCGCCACTTTCAGAGCCCTTCATCATTACGATGAGGGGCTCTTTGTTTGTGTCTATGCTACTCTTCTGTGTAGCAACGTAGTATCGATGGAACCGATGTCTGCACCGTGTATCATGCCGGCGAAACAATCGCTCCCTTTTGGCTAAGCAGCGATATACGAGTTATATAGCCCACAAAATTCCTATAGCATCCAATAAAAAACCTCGACCGTGTGATGGTCGAGGTCTATTGTATTTATTCCAGTCCTTGGTTATACCAATTCTCTAATTGCTGGTTGAAGGTGCGTTTGTCCATCGTTTGTGCCCATAGGCGGACATCGTCGGTGTGATCTTCGAAATGAATGGTCACAGTACGGCGCCATTTCCATTTCTTTGGCTTCAATTTGCTCCAACGGCTTGTCTCTAAGCCACGCATCCGACAGAGGATTACACGCACTCCTACGGGCAATTCTCGGCAAACCTCGTAAGCCATTCGTCTATTACCTATCACTTCGCGGTCAACAGTCTTGACATGTCCGCTGGGATAGAAGCATATTTCTTTGCCTTCGGCGAGGCTGTCGATAGCTGCGCGGCTTAGTTTGGCAGCGGCAGCAACTCCTTCCTCGCGTGTCATGGCACTTTTGTACAGATCGGGCACCTCGATGGCATCAGCCATGCGCAGCACGCGTCCGTAGAGCCAGTGGCGCATAAAGAGTTCGTCGCCCATCGGACGGATAGGCAGCCACCACTCCTGCGAGAACAAGACCAGCGGGTCGATATACGCCGTATGATTAGGCATCACCAGGTGGATCTTGCCGTCGCGCAGCAACTCTTCGCCCGTCACCCGGATATCGTAGTGCAGGCGCAACAGACGCTTCATGTTGCGTCCGAAAATATATCTGTCCATTAGTTTCATTCTTCTACCAATTCATTGAATCTCTGCCAAGTGGCATCGTTCGGCACAGGCGCCGTGATACATATATTCTGCTTGCTGACAGGATGGACGAACTCTATCCGCCGCGCATGCAGACAGATGCCGCCATCCGGATTGCTGCGCTTGGCGCCGTACTTCAGATCGCCCTTGACGGGGCAACCGATAGCCGCCAATTGGCAACGTATCTGGTGGTGACGGCCGGTCTCCAGATTCACTTCGAGCAAGGTATAGTGATCGCCCTTGACCAGCGTGCGATAATTGAGAATAGCCAGTTTGGCATCTTTGGCTCCCGCCTGAGCGATATAGCTCTTGTTCTGCGCCTCGTTGCGCACGAGATAGTTCTCCAGCCGCGCTTCGGGTTGGCTGGGTTCGCCCTGCACAATCGCCCAATAAGTCTTCCGGATAGCCGATGGCTCGTTGCTCATTGCCGATTTCTCTCTAAACATCTCGTTCAGCCGCGTGAGCGCCTTGCTGGTACGCGCAAAGAGCACCACTCCGCTCGTCGGGCGGTCGAGACGATGAGGCACACCGAGAAAAACCTCGCCGGGCTTGTTGTACTTCTCCTTGATATACGCCTTGACTATTTCCGACAGCGGCGTATCGCCGGTCTTGTCGCCCTGCACAATCTCATTGCAGGTCTTGCTGACGGCTATGATATGATTGTCTTCGTACAGTACGGTCATTGATAATCAGTCGGCCAAGCACTGTTGTTTGTTTTCGAATTTACTCTTGCGAGAACTGGTCTTTGCCGACACTACAGATCGGGCAAACCCAATCAGCAGGAAGATCTTCGAATGCCGTGCCCGGAGCTATTCCGTTGTCCGGATCACCTACGCTGGGATCGTACTCGTATCCGCAGACGTCACAAATGTACTTTGCCATAGTTCGTTAAATTTTATTGGTTAATATGTCGCTGACGAACAGCCTCATAAATGAAGATGCCGGCTGCCACGCTGACGTTGAGTGACTCGATAACGCCCGTCATAGGCAAGCGCACCTGATCAGTGCACAGCTTGAGGTTCTCCTCGTAAATCCCCTTCTCCTCCGAACCCATAACGATACAGGTCGGCACGGTCATATCGACCTCGGTATAATTGCGATTGCTATGTTCGGTAGCCGCAACTATGCGCAGTCCGCTCTCTTGGAGGTAGCGCAGGGCATTCTGCATGTTCTCCACCTTGCATATCGGGAGCGTATGTAGCGCGCCGGCCGAAGCCTTGACTGCATCGCCGTTGATAGCCACGCCTCCGCGCGAACCGATGATGAGCGCATGAACGCCGGCGCAAACGCACGTGCGGGCGATGGCTCCGAAATTGCGTACATCGGTCACACCGTCCAGCAGCATAAGTAGCGGAGTTTTGCCCTCGTCGTACAAGCTCTGGACCATGCTCTCGAGCGGATAGAACTCTATCGGGCTAAGAAAAGCGATGGCACCCTGGTGGTTCTTGTCGGTGAACTGGTTGAGTTTCTCGATTGGCACTTTCTGCACAGGTGTATTGGTTCCTTCCAACTTGAGCAGCAGTTCGCGACCGATGGCCGATGACATATCGCGGCGCAACAGCACCTTGTCGAGCACTTTGCCCGCATCGATTGCCTCTATCACCGCACGGATACCGAAGATCATCTCCTTCTCCGGCGGACGCTTGGTGTCATAGTTCTTCTTTGCCCCAGCAACAGGGCGGTTATTCTCGTTTCTATTTCTCAAAAACATGTCTGTGATTTTTTTCAAAGCGCAAAAGTACTACAAAAAAATGACATATGCAAATGCATATGCCACTTTTCGTTTATTTTCCTCTAATCCTTGCACAATCGTCTCGCAATCGTCTCGCAATCGTCTCGAGTATTGTCTAGGATCGTCTCGTAATTGTCTCGTAATTGTCTCGAGAAAGTCTCGATAACTCCATTACTTTACGATGGTACCTTGTGCGTTGTACTTGACACCATTCTTGATGATGAAGAGTTGGCCGTTCTCAACAATCTTCAGTGTTTTTTGCTCAGTAGTTTCTGCGTTGAAGATAGCGGTAGAAGGATTAGCAATGAATTCGTAATCAGTAGGAGTCTTGAGACCTACTACGCTATTATAGGATTCCAACGAGCCTTTGATTTTAATCTTCTTTCCGGCAGATGTGTTGCCGTTCAGAGCATTGCGGATGTCGCCTTTAGGGAGTTGCACTTCGATAGTGTCAATCGGAGAATCTATTGTAGCAGCAAGTGCTATAGCTGTTGAATCGCTATTGTTAATTTGGTGTTCCTTTATACCACCAAGAATATATCCTTCTACCCAATAGTTGCCGGGGAAAGTGTTGTTGAGGCTTTTCACATCAGGAACAGTGAACGGATTCTCTTTTGTGCCTAAACCGGTAGTGTTAACAATGTGAGCAGTTACAGTGGACTCGGCATAGAGTGTTCCGTCTACCTTGAATTGGATATTATCTGAGTGGTCACCATCTGTGGTGCTATTCAACGTAACGGTCAATTTGCCTCCAGCAGCAGTTAGATCGCCAGATAAAGAGAAATCTGTACCATTAGTTAAGTTCGCAGTAATTGCGGAAGATAGATTTTCTCCGATTACATCGAACTCTTTTGTGTTGTTGCTTACGCCAGGAACGAATGTGCCAAACGAAACATTACCAACGGTGATGGAGGGTTCCAAAGTCGCTGCTTTTGTATAACGAACCTCGACAGCAGTAAAACGCAACTGGGTGTTGCTTGCCGAAGCAATGTTCTGTAAGAAAAACATAGATACGCCTGTCTTGTTAATCAAGGTATCTTTTGCTCCACTACTATAGTTCAATCTTGCGTCAATAGCAGTTTTGTTTGCCGGAACGATTGTATCAGCCCCAATTGTTGTACCGGCAGCCATTGAATTACCGAAATAATTGTTGTTACATGTGATAATAACGGTATCAATTGTATAACCTGCTTCAGCTTCGAAAGAAAGAATATGTCCTCTGTAAGCGCGTGGCGCGCCTATGTAACTTTTATTTACATCTGAGGTGCCTTTTCCTTTGAGTTGCTTAATCGTAAGTTTGTCGTTTCCTCCTTTCCATGTGATGAAAGCAGGAACATCTTCAGAAGCTGCTGTAAAAGTACCACTATTTAACGTGATAGTTTGTGTAAAATGTTGCGCTTCGGCAGCCATCATGCTTCCGGCGAAGAGCACGGCAGCGAAAATAGAATATATTTTTCTCATAATAATTAAAGATTTTGAGTATAAATGAAAATAATTTTGTGCAAAAGTACGATTATTTTTTGATACGTGCAAATATATTTGCATATTTTATTCGTTCTTAACGAAATAACTATTTTTTGCGAGCAGCGACAGCGAGTTGAATGGAATTGAAGATGTTCTGCCAAACGATATAAGCTGCTGCTCCGAGTGCTGCCAGCGGATTGAGATACATCTGTGCCATCCAGACACCGAGCGACGTGTTCTTTTGTCCGAATGCCTGTCCGGCAGTGATGCGCGATACACCAGCCATTGTGGTTGGCGCAGCAGCAGGGTTGATCAGTACATCCTGGTAATCTTTTCCTTTGCTAGGCGCAGGCAGTCGATAACCGATATATTTGCCTATGCCGAATTGGAAAAGGCACGCAAAGAACGAACCGAGGAGAAGCCAGAGAATAGTGGATAGTTGATCGTGAATGGTTGACACCACCGTTTCTGTTACTGTAGCAAACAATATAATAATCGATGTTACCCAAAGATAGAAAGGCATAACAGCTGCTTTAGTGGGAAGGATAAATTCTTTTTTGGTTTTGGCTTGATAACCGAGTCTAAGAAACCAAGCAGCAAAGAACGGTCCAAGCAAAAGTGGCGATATGCGACGCAGGATTAGCCAGAAGGCAGACCAGAAAGTCATTTCTGCGGCTGGATTGACCAGCGGGAAAAAGACAGGGACAACGATTGCCGTTGCGAAATTGGAGAGCAAAGTGAATGCTGTGAGATTCTGGATAGATCCTCCCAATTTGCCGGCAATGATTGGCGCAGCTGTAGCAGTAGGCATGATAAAACAGAGCATCAGTCCTTGTGCCAGGATAGGGTTGCCGGTGGTTGCCATCAATATATAATAGATTGCGACACTCAAGGAGAGCTGCAGCGTCAATACGACCCAATGCCAACTGCGCAAACGCAAATCCAGCGGGTTCACTTTGCAGAAAGTGAAGAAGAGCATGAAGAAAATGAGCCAAGTCAACAACGGCTTGAGCGGTGCGAACCAGTGAAAGCCTATGGCTCCGATGACCATTGAAAGCCAAAGAGCGTTGCTGTCGAAAAACTTCTTTATCCTTAAATTTACCATTTTGTCATTTACTATTTACCATTTATTTGGTCATTCTGTCATTTGGTCATTGCCCCATTGCTCGACGATTTGGTCCATTATTTGGAATACTTCTTCCTTGGTGTCGGCGCGGAGAAGAGCAATGCGTGTTTGCTTGAAATCAGTGAGTCCCTTGAAAATAGGTGAGGCGGCAAAGTGGCGACGCGAATGGACGATACCTTTGCGTTCGTCGTTGCCGCACCATTCAATCGCACGTTCGACGTGCTCTTTCAGGACTGCGACTTTGTCTTTCATAGACCGCGGCGCAGGTAGCCCTTTCATTTCGGCAAAGAGCCACGGGCAGCCGAAAGTGGCACGGCCGATCATGATGGCATCAACGCCGTAGCGGTCGAAGCACTCTTTGACCCGTTCGGGCGTTGTGACATCGCCGTTACCTATAATAGGTATGTTCATGCGCGGGTTATTTTTAACAGCGCCGATGAGTGTCCAGTCGGCATCGCCTCGGTACATCTGACTGCGTGTGCGGCCGTGGATAGCCAGTTCGCGGACACCCAGATCCTGCAGTCGTTCGGCCAGATCGACAATGAAAGGTGTGCCATCATCGAGATACAGACTATTTTCATCCCAGCCGAGACGCGTCTTGACGGTAACAGGCGTGTGGACAGCGTCAACAACGGCCTTGGTGATAGCCATCATCTTTGGCACATCTCTCAGAAGGCCGGCACCTGCACCTTTGCCCGCCACTTTCTTGACCGGGCAACCGAAATTTATATCGATGAAATCGGGCTTTGCGGTCTCCACTATGCGTGCGGCATCGGCCATTGCTTCGGGTTCGCGACCGTAGATCTGGATAGCCACCGGACGCTCGGCATCGTGGATGGTCAGTTTGCGCGTGGTGGATGCAATGTCGCGCACGAGCGCGTCGGCGTTGACGAACTCGGTATAAACGCGATCGGCTCCATAGCGTTTGCACAACATGCGGAACGCCGGATCCGTCACATCCTCCATGGGAGCGAGATATAGACTGCCAGGGCTGTCAGACCGTTTCGCTGAAAGATCGCTCATTTCATTCGCTGTAAGATTCATTTATTCAAAGTGGGATAGGTTATTCGGTGGTGGTACATCGAAGTGATACGTGTCTTGAAGACCCTGCGGATATCCTCAACATCCTTGAAGGAGAGAGGCGTTTCGGCGAACTGACCATCCGCTATTTGAGCATCGATCATCTGGTCGACAGTAGCAGAGATGGAAGCCTCGGTGAACTCATTGAGGCTGCGTGAACGTGCTTCGACAGCATCGGCCATCATAAGAATGGCGCCTTCTTTGGTGGAAGGTTTCGGTCCTGGATAGCGGAAAAGAGATTCGTCAACATTCTCTTCAGGGTGCGCATTGCAATAGGTGTTGTAGAAATAGCGTACAAGTGATGTGCCGTGGTGAGTGGTGATGAAATTGATGACTACTTCGGGCAGATGATTTCGGCGACCGATCTTTTCGCCTTCGGAGATATGGGCAATAACCACTTTGGCCGCTTCGCGCGGATCCATCTTCAGCAACGGATTCTCCACACCCTGTTGGTTCTCGGTATAGTAGAGTGGATCGGTGATCTTGCCTATGTCGTGATAGAGAGCACCGGTACGGACCAGAAGTGCGTTGGCACCGATGATTTTCGCTGCTTCAGTGGCCAAGTTGCTAACCTGCATTGAATGCTGGAAAGTGCCGGGAGCACGTTCTGCAAGCGTGTGCAGCAACTCGGAGTTGATATCCGTCAGTTCGACCAGCGTGATGGACGAAATAAAACGGAAGAGCTTCTCAAACGCGTAAATCAGTCCGTAGCAACCGACAGTGAGCAAACCGCAGATGAAGAAGTAGAGATACATCCAGGCGTTGATAGAAGACCATACGCCGGTTTGCGCAAAACTGAAAGCTGTGTAAGCGACCGTTTGCGCCAACATAATCCATCCGGCCGTTTGCAGCAGTTGAGCGCGGCGTGTCATATCACTCAACGAAGATACGGCAACCATACCGACCACAATCTGAATGAAGAAGAACTCAACCGGCGCAGGCACAACGATAGAAACAATCAGGATTGTGGTAAAATGGAGGAAAAGCGCGGTACGCGAATCGAAGAAGACGCGCGTCAGAATAGGCACCCAAGCAAACGGAATCATGTAAACCGACAGACCGAACCGCAGCGTCAAACAAGCCAACGCAATGACGATGAACATCTGAAGACAGAAGAAAAGAATCGTATTGGTGTTGTGCAGATACTGCAGACGGAAGACGTAGAGATAGATGATGAAAAGCGCCAG
>JAEEHO010000215.1 GCA_016280845.1 Paludibacteraceae bacterium
AGGATCCTCAGCCAAACCCATCCAATCGGTTTTATTCACGAAGTTATTACCTGCATAAGCATATGGTGACTGCCAAGGAGTCATTTCTGCCAACGGGTCCATTGATGTGAAACGGCCTATCGTTGCATAGTATCCACGGAAACCATAGTCGTAAGTATTATATCCATGTGCTTCAACGAATTCCTTGCCGTTGTATAGATATGGCTGCTCGTCATGCCACTGACCTTGTGGTCTCATCGGCACACCGCTGGCATAATACTGCGTGCTTTGAACAACTTCGCCCGTCTCTGAGTTCACCACCAAACGCACATTTCCTAGATGGTCTTTTACATAGTGATAATACTGACCATCCACAGAATTATAGTAGCCCGTAGCGTTGAAGACACGTCTTGTCGTTCCTTGCGGAGTGGCACATTGCTCTATATTGCCAAAATATTCAGTAACATGGAAGTCTTCCTCATCTGTATCAAACAAGCAATAAGCCAGTTCCGTATTTGAGGCATTTTTCGGTGCAGCAGAGGTATAGACAATCGTCTTGTATTTCTGGCCGGCTGCATCATAGTAATTCCGGATGTTATTTCCGTTGGTAAACTGGATATCTTGTGGCAAGTTAAGGATATTGTAACCGATATTTTTAATTCCACGATCGCCATCGCTTTTCAGGTTGCCGTTAGCGTCATATTTCATTCCCTCGGAATTGACTTTTCGGCTACTATATTCAATAACTTGGACTCCGTCTTCATCCTCGCCATCTTCCCATATGTAGTTAACTTGGTTGCTGTTTCCGCTAAAACCATCATAATCAAGTTCCAAGTGGTCTATCATTTGAGACCCCTTATAACGCAATAACCCACGAATATTTCCGCGAATATCGTAATCAAACTCCTCACTTATTTGCGTTTTTCCTTTCCTCAAATTATCTTCGATAGACTTCTGGAGACGGTTTTGGTCATCGTAGATATAACTATATGTATGTTTTTCTCCGTCTTGCTCGATAATCGATGCTGCTATGTTGCCGTTATAGCATATCTGAGCGTGCGGTGCTGAACTTTTAAGAAGATTCTGCTCCGCATACATCAGTTTTTCTGTAAAATGATTATTCTTTGTCTCTGTCAGCATGCCGCGCATGTCATAAGAATACTCGATTTTATCTTTTTGATTATGCAACAAATTTTGTGCCAAATGTTCTGTTTTGTCATAAGAAAATTCAGACAAAGTAATTTCGGGGTCGTCATTAAGTTTATAATATACTTTTTGTGCACGACCGGCATGATCATATGTATAGCGATACTGCTCTATCACTTTGTCTGTCCCTTCGCCTTGTACGGTCAGAGTCTGTGCAACTGAGCCATCGAAATTGTAGAGAGTATTGCTCACCGTCGGTCGACCGTCGGCTGACCGTCTGGAACGACTCTGTATGACACGTCCTTTGGTGTCGTAGTAATTGACCGTAGTAGTAGAGCCTTCTTCCGATAAGTTGTACACACGCGAACCTGTCAACAGACCGACAGTTTTGTTTGACATTTGACCATAGTCCGCATTTTGTACAAAGTCCAAACCATTTTCATTTTCGGTATTGTTATAATTATCGTAGTAGTTCTCTATTAACATGCGGACATCTTTCTTGTTTCTATTAAGGACAGAAAGAGCTCTATCGTTCACTTGCCATTCCGTAGCAAAAGTCTTTACGAGTTGCTGGTGTTCTGCTGAGGATGAGACCTCTGCTATGTAAGATAGTCGGCCGATATTATCGTAGGAGCATAAAGTCCACTTGTTATTCTTGCGTTGGTTACCGTCCTGCTTGAGAACTAGTTGTCCCGTGACATCGTAAACCATATACTGCGGTTCGCATCCCGGCAAACGCTTGTAAATCTTATTGCCGCGAGCATCGTATTGGTAGCAATAACAAACGCCACGCAAAGCATTTTCCGATAGAGGATACTCTCCTTCACATAGTTGATATCCAAAAACATGTGGAAGAATATAGCGCAAGCGGCCTAAATCATCATATACGTAATACGTTCTTCTCTCATTGTCTCCTGCCCGTTCTTCCATTATCTTACGGCCACCTTTATCAGTATAGGTAGTGACCATTATGCCATCCTCGTCTTTGACTGTAGTCTTATACAACGTATTTGCCGCATAGTTAACATTCGCACTGACTTTCAATATGTTATCACGGACAACGGTGTAGAGACGCACCTTGTCCGATGCAGTATTGAATCCGTATTCGATTTTCTTGCCATTATCTTTGTAGTCTTTCCCCGGACGCACACGTTCAAGAGGACGATGGCTTGCGGATTTCTCATATTTTGTTTCTACGAACGGACGATTGTCTTCATTATCTTCCATTGCTTGCATCTGTACATCGGTAATATCAACGCGTTGACCTTCTGTCTGCATCTCTACCGGCAACCATTGACGGGATACTTGGTTCTTGCCATAGTATTCGGCTACACTTACCAAGTCTTTTCCTTCGGGCGTTATACCCAACGCAATAGTCTCTTCTGCTCGACCCAATCCGTCCATGTATTGAATGGAAGCGTGAGCACGGACTGCGCTACTGAGAGATGGTTTTCCATTTTCAATGCTCACGCGTGAGGTTGGATCAAGAGGTGTGATGGTCAATACATAATTATCACCATTGGAACCATTAACTCCATTAGGTAAAGAATAGCCATCAGTCAGATAATTCTCTTCATAAGTGCTAAATGGTAATCGGTTTTTCTCAAATGACACAATATCCGTTTCCCACTGATTCACGCCGATTATTGCTTTACCGTCTTTGTCAAACTCGACCATCGTGCGGTGCAAACTGAGGCATTGATCACCAGGAGCATCATCCTCATTTTTCGCTTCCAATCGGTCTAGTTTGCTCTTATGAGATGTTCCGTCATAATATATTTGATCAATCGTGTCACCACGATTATTACACAAAGTCAACGTTTCTCCGTCATTTACCATTATGATTTTGTTCTGATAAATGATATTCAGATTCTTGTCTTTGAGTGATTCTGTGTATAAATCTTTTAATTGGAAGTTGTTATCCGAGCCTCGACTACATGCAAGATACAGATAACCTCCGGCAGGGATATATGCAGGGTATGTGAAATTCCAAATCTCGGTTTTACTATCTCCCTTGATGGACCAACCATTAAGAGAAACCTCTTCCGTTCCGGCATTATATAGTTCGATGAACTCACCGTTATAGAGATGAACTCCTTTTCCGGTCTCCGGTAACGGCGTATCATACATCACCTGATTGATGATGACATAGCCGTTCGCCCGGAGCGCTGCCGGACATAACAAAGCCAGCAGCAGACTAAATTGCAATATATATTTTCTCATTGTGATTACTCGGTTTTGGTGTGATACTGATAAACATTCAAGATTTGATCATTTCCTTTCTCGTCTTTGATGTACTCTTTGACAAGACGACCATTGGCATCGTACTCATAGTACACCGTGTTTCCACGCGGGTCGGTTGCTGATTTGATTCCCACATAAGGAATGTACTCGTACTTCCATGTCTGATTTCCAATTGTTTTGGTAACAGGATAGATGCCTTTCCAAGTGTACTTAGTTTCCGACTTGCCGAAGGGCTTAATGGACAACAAACGATTCATCCAATCATAATCATATTCTGCGACTAATGTATAATTCGAGTCGTAACTGGTAGATGTACCATTGAATTTCAATGATTGATAATTTGCCATAGGCATAGGAACAGAAATAGCCAAAGCCAGCGTCTTACTCAGACACGGGTAAGAACTCATTGTACCCAGTTGATTGTTAGTACCAATCTCTCCACTAATATTTACATCGCTAAATTGAGATACATTGGGGTTCGAAACGGATGGAGCACGGCGCACGCCCGGATTAACCTCGATAAACGCTCTGTTTGTATACAGATTAATAGATCCGGAAGTGATATACTCTGCACCATTTTCTGTATAACCCGATACCGTTTCTATTGGAGCACCGATGCGATTATCCTTTATTAACCACCACAAAGGTGATTCCAACGGGCTTAAAGATTTTGAAAATTCATCCGGATAAGTGTATTTGGTGAATAATTGTCTGCCACGGCTATCTGTAATCGTTTCTGTCTTCTTGCGCAGTTTGCTATCATATCGATACTCCTGCACGGTCTCCATTACTTGGTCACCGACATATTCTTTTGCTATCACTTTCTCCAATACATCCGGGCATACATACAATTTGCGGGCGGTATGTGCAGAATACGTAGAGACACAAACAATGGTATCTACACAACCGAAGATGTTCGTTACTACAGCCGGACGACCGGATGGATGGAGAATCGATGTCGCTCCTTTGTTGTATGTATATTGAATCGACTTAACCAACTTATCTCCTTCATAGGACCTTGTTTCGGTCAATCTTCCCGGCTCTGTTAACCATTGATCATGCGTAAGCGAACCAGAACAAAGTTCCTTCTCACGATCATATGCTTCTACGATAACTTTCAAATCTCTTTTTTGCTCCTTTATGTCATATCTGCGATTAATGTTTTGATTGTTATAAGAATTATACGACGATGTTCCGGTATCAAACGAATAAGTTGTTTTGCTTTTGTCAGAACCGATTATTGTCTCTTTCTCAACATACGAATAACCGATATGCGAACTAATCATATTGTAATTGTATGGATAAGCAACCGCCATTCGCCTGTTGGCTACATCGTCATATATCTCATAGATATTATAAAAGATACCTGTTGACTTGCCGCTCTTTTTGTATGTAAACGTTTTCGTTTCGACTACTTTGCTTGGTTCTGAACGCATCTTAATCATCTCAATACGTACACCTCCAATTGATTGGTCTGCATAAGTCTTCGACTCATAGATGAGGTCGGTATTGCTAACCGACGAGAAGATTCGGAAGCGTCTTTCTGTACTATAATCGTGAGTACCGTATTTGAACTCAACGAATCCGCCGGTCGGCAGCGAT
>JAEEHO010000216.1 GCA_016280845.1 Paludibacteraceae bacterium
AAATTACTGCTTTTTTCGCATATACGCAAGAAAAAAGAGAAGAAGTGAGGAAAAATATTAAAATTTGATACCTTTTTCGTAATAATTGCTATTTTAGAACACGCAAGTCTGATGTATCTTGATTCGAACCAAAAATTAAGGTACAAAATGACACATAAATTCTATCAAGATTTGGCGGCCTGGTTGGAACTATGGCTGCAAACAAACGTGGGCACTAACCCAAACAAACTGCCGGTTGACTTAGACCTCAAACACATTACCAATATTGTCATAGGCGCTGTTTACCGACACGTTCGAACACTCTATAAACGCGGTTGTACCCGGCAAACCGCTGAGATATTTGAAAAATCGTCAGACACAATCTCTCGCGCGGTAAAAAATCTTTCTATATAACTGCCGCAAATATGCGGGTTTCGTGAAAAAAATCAGCAGTACTTTTGTCGTCGAATTTCGTCGAGAGGCTTAACTATTTAACGTTGAGCGAAGCGAAACCATTTTAACAATTTAACGTCGCGCTGCGACATAGTATTAACCGCGAGAGTTTTGAACTTGTGCGCACAACGAACGGCCGTTCAATCAAAGCCAAGCACAAAACTTTCAAAAACAATGGCAACTAAAAAAACAAACATCACTTTGGCTAAAGATGACGCCAACCAACAACTCAAATCGTTCTGCGAACAGTCTGAAATTGCAGCCTTCTACAAGGCCAAAGCGGACGAACTACGACCGGACGCTGCTACTGAACTGCAAAACAGGCTCGATTCCGACCCCAATACCAAAGATTTTACGGGTACGGTCGTCTATATCTGCGGCGACAAAAACTACAAAATCCGCGTGCAGCGACCCGACAATACCGATTGGACAAAAAAGACCATCAAAGACAAAAGAATCAAGCAGTTAAAGGACCTCAAGAAAATTATCAAAGAGATGGAAGAAAAGGTCAAAGAGGTGACGAACAATCTTGCCATAGACCACCCGAAATGTATCGACCGCGGCTTCGTCATGGCATTCCTAAACAAGTAGAACCTCCCTTTCTTCTTTTTCAGGGCAATATGATTGCCCGCCCTGCCCGTCCTTATGGTCTTTACGGTCCTTAATGACATTACCACCCTTCTCCCCCTTATCGAGGGGGTCGGGGGGGGCAAAGAGAAAGAACCAAAGAGACGGAGCGTCTTCCCGACGGAACGGGATGGAGAAGTGCCTTGACTTGGCACTTCGAACGGCAGGAGCAGCGGGGAGCGTCGCTCCAACCAGACACGGCTTCCGCCTAGAAAGGGAAACAGAAAAGCTAATAAGAAAAAAAGTAACCAAAGAAAAGAATTAATAAAAGAAAAGCTAAGGAATTTCTTTCTTTCTATGACTTCGTTCGAGCACATATGGATTCTACTGTCGCCTGCTGACAACTATTTGCCCGTCAAACGCAGATGTCAAATGCTATGGGATTCGTTCCCCGTAGAAAAGCAGCGAGAGATATACGGTCGTATAGCACTTAGAAAGAAAGAAAAAAAATTTTTAGATTATAATCCTTTGTTCGCTATCCAAAGGAACGCTAACCCACCGACTCCAAAGAAAGAAATTCTTTCCGCCAACGACTATTACGCCCGTTTCGGTACCACATTAGAAACCAAAGGTTGGCGCCGCGAGTACTTGGAAAGCGAACACCGAACCATCTACATTAAAAACTAAAATCAACAATGGCAAAAATAACTTTACCGCCCGAAATCCTCGGTATCTCCGGCCGAGTCGGAAACATGATTTTCCGCACCACCAAAGACGGTCGCACTTTCGTCAATTCGGCCAATCGGCAAAAGCGCAGCACCAAACCCAAGCCGGCCGAAATAGCACAACGGCAACGATTTACGCTCATGGCGCAAGAGGTCGCACGCCGCATCGCCAACGGCGACCACCGCCAGCGCGCAATCATCTGGCGAGAGGTTAAGCAGTCATTTGGCTGACGTTTCCGAGACATTTACCATATTTTAACCGGATCGGACATTAGAATTAAATCACAATGCAACGAATAACCAAATCCCAACTGGCGCTCAATCTCAACCGCGCCATCGCCGCCGAAGTCGGTTTACCGGGACTCAACATCCTCATCTTCGGCTGGCTCAAACACCGCCATTACGGCCACCAATACAGGGACAAACTCTATCATCGCGACTGGCTGTTTATCACAGAAGTAATGGATTTGAGTGAATATGCGCAGTACGATTTATCGCATTAAAGCGAAAATCTGAGCGGAATCAGATTTGCGAAGTCACTTTCTTGGTGCCTTCGCATTTTTAATGTACCTTTGCACCGCAATTCGGATTTTCCGCCTCCGGAGGCTCTCCGGTTTGCACCGCAATTCGGAATCATCCACATGGCTTTTATGTTTATTCCAGGGCGATTTTATCGCCCGCCTCAAAAAAACAAACATGCAATGAAGAAAAAACAGATTTTAGTAGCGGTGGTGGCGATAGGAGCCATCGCCGGAGCAGTGGCCCTGACGGGCTGCAACGTCACCCGCACGGTAACAACGCAGTCGCAGTATTACCAACGCGGCGACACGTCGTGCACCATCATCACCAAAACGGTGGAAAGTTATGACGGAAAGAAAAACGGCTTGTAGTCCCCATGGTCTCCTCCCTTGAGGGGAGGTCGGGAGGGGTTTTCCCTTTCTTCTTTTTCAGGGCAATATGATTGCCCGCCCTAAAACAATCAATTACTAACTTTTTCCCCCTCACGGCGTAGGGGTCTGACGGCTGACAGCTGATGGCTGAAGGCTCGTCGGCAGACGCCGACCGCAAATGGCAATAATCAAATGGGCAAAAGGTATCGACTATGTGTCCGGCCTTTTGTCGAAACGACCGAAAGCAGGTGATCCGCACAGCGATCACAGCAACACCCTAATGGCTACCCACCGCGTAGCCGAAACGACCAACCCCGACTGCACCCGCATCTACATGGTTGGCGAGTACAACCGCAAGACGCCCGTCAGCGCCGAGGAACAGACCAAGCGCAGCCTCTTCAAGCAGCGTGCGCAATGGGTAACCGCCCGCCGTCAGGACCTGACGCACATCAGTGCTGACCAGCAAGCTTTCCGTACGCAGAAGGACCAACCGAACGGCAAAAAGACCATGAAGTCTTATCTCTGGTCCCTCGCCGCACAGGAGATCCAGTAATCAGCAAAAGAGGACGGCCTCTCGGTCGCCCTCTTTGCTTTTCACAGTGTAATTATTTTATCTCTTTGAAGCCCAAAAAGTATTTACTTTCACACTATACTTGTCCAATTTGCCTTCGTCTATTACCTTGTTAACGGCTTTTTCGATGTCATCAATAGTCATCTCATCGCGTTTCTTTTTCGTTAGTTTCTCCAAAGTTCGAATTTCAAACTTGCGAATCTCTGAATATAATGAATTGGCACTCGTTACAACCGGCAATGTGAGAGGGTCCGTGCTACACAAATCGCTCCATTTACCATCACGAACAACATCTTCACCACTTTGCCGGATGCCCGTATACGGAAAATAAGTATAATAATGGTCGTGCAATGCCAATAGTTTTTCTTCTGTTGCTAACTCACAAATATCAAAACTATACTTTTCCGGATTCTGTTCCCAACGTTCACTCCCGAAGAAAAAATATGGTTCATCTCTATAGCGCTTGGGAAAGTTAAGGATACCAGATATTGTACCTGTACCGTTAGGGTCAAAAAATGGGTCTGGAACCGTAATTATCAACTCCTTATTTGCTTCATCTGTGTAACGAAAAATATAAAAAGTATATTTAACGCTCTCTATCAATTCATAGCTATCACAACTGCACAACAATGCTACAAACATTAGCGCAAAAAATCGTTTCGTTTTCATAATTATTGAGTTTTAAAGGTGAATAACTTTAGTTTGCAAAATTTGTCCATTCGCGGTTATGACATGAACTATATACATACCACAAGGCAGGTTAGATACATTTATAGAAGGAGCGTTACTTCTTAGCATCAATTCTCCTTCTATATTATATATCCTTATTTCTACATATTCTCCTTCATATTGTACATTCAACACATCACTTGTAGGGTTCGGATATAATGTGAGTTTTACGGGAACAGCGTTACTGATAATAGTAGAGGGTTCTGCGGATGCTTTTTTCTGGATTCGCCTGCTTCCACTTGTATTGCAAACGCATTTATCATTACTTTGTATTCTAAAAGAAGAATTTTTACATTTAAAAGGTCCTGTTATTTTAGTAGTAGATGCGGATAATGTAACTAATTGACCTTGAGTCAAATAGTAATCATGCACATCAATTCTGTTTTGTGCATAGTACATATGATCCTTCTCTTCCTCTCCGTAATTTATAAGCAGGTTCTCATCGCATTCATTGGTAAAATTAAAATTGACAAGCGGATCACCTAAAATAGTCATTCCATAGAACCAACGTTTTTCTTCGGCAGTATGTGTCGGCCCACAATGATCTAACCACCATTGCTTCAAGGCATATCCTACGCATTTTCCTTTCCCTAATGGAGAATAAAAACTAGAGAAACCATACAACATACCTCCGCTTTTTGTACTTCCTACAACAACTAATGCACTAGAATTGTTATTTTGTCCATACAAATAACTTTCGCCGAGACATTGGTCGTAGGGTTCTATATCCCAGTTGCAAGCATGACAACAAAACAGATTGTATCCTAATTGTTTCCGATTAAGTGATGCTATTTCTGTGTTTTTTACAATAGTGTGTGAACCGCCGACCTCAAAATCATGTGCATAACTCCAGGAGTGGCATGCTAATTGAATGAACTCATAACTACTATTTTGTAAATAATTAAGGTAATCACTCTTATAAAACATATCTGCTTTCACCACATCATAATAATTGTTCCCATATAATGGTGCAACACTATTCCAGAATGAAGGAGTATTCCAATCCGTTTCTGTAAAAGTTAGAGCGCGTTGTTTATTCAGCTTTTTTTTCCCAGTCCAATATTGATGATCCTTATCGAAAAACCATTTAAGTTCTTGCATCTCAGATCTTCCCATATTTGCGGTATTAATATGTCCAACAAAAACCTCTGGCTTGACGTTTCCTTTGTGGTCGTCATATTCATCAGTACTTCCTGCTTTTAAATGCCATTCCCCATTAAGATCCATATAAAACAAATCACATGGAAATTTGTCTTCACGCCATACAACAGAATCTATTACTACTCTTGGCTGATAGTAATATGCAAAAGCAATGTCACCGATAAGAACTACACCATTTAGATTTGTTGAATATGCTTGTATGATAGATCGTATTTGCGGTGCTGTTTCTCCATTTACCGATACGATGTCCACTGCACATCCAAAAACATTGTGAATATCATGCGCATACCTCAAAATGTGCATAGGGATAGTAGTATACACGCTCTCTTTTGCAATAACGAGGATTTTCTTGATGTATGTTTTATTATTGTCATCTGCTGGAATTGCATATTCGTGACTCTGTGAATAACTCACGAGTGATTTTAACATACTATTACTTCTTATTCGCAGGCGCAAGAGAGAGTCTTTGCAATTATCTTTTTCCCAGCTATATAACTTATAGGCCTGTCTTGCGTATTCCTCTTCTGATATATATTCCGCAGATAAAGGAACGCACATGAATAATAGATGCGCCAAAATGATGCAATGTAGTATTTTTCTATATTTCATTTCAGTAATTCCTTATTTTTGTAATTCGATAGGTTCCCACCAAGTAGGTCCATCATGACCATCAAAGCAAACAATTCTTTCTCCTGCAGTTGTAATGGAATCAGTAATGAATTTGGGTTTCATATAGTCGTTGCCACGAAATCTAACAAAATCACCCATGTATAGTTTAGACTCATCGTTGTTTCCCTTTGTTCGTTGCTTTGTATATATCGTTACATTTCTATATGATAGGTTGATGGAGTCTGCCATTACACCTTTTTTTGTATTCATTAGGGAAATGAACTGCCCATTACAAGTAGGGAAAAAGCATTGTTCTTTATTTGCTAAAAAACCCCAGCGATGTAGAGTGGTAGATTGATGCGATTGGCAATCTGACATTTCACCACCATACATTGATAACAATTCTCTAACAGAAGAGCAATATTCTTTGTCATGCATAGTACAATGTATAATTACGTTGTTAATACAAACAATTGTATCCTTGAGATCAAACGGGTTGACAATATAGCATAATTTTCCGCATATATTAGATTCGTCATACTCTATAAAGTGATGAGGACTAGGACAAGATGTACATAATAGGCATATAACGACACACATCAGTGAAATAAGAGTCTTTTTCATGGCTTTACTTTTTAGATTGCAATTCTTTAATTTGCTTATTTTGGTTCTCTACTTTCGCGGAAAGTTCTTGAACTGCCTGTATGAGTAATGGAATCAGTTCGATATAGTTTACACTGAGGTAACCATCTCCTCCTTCTTGAACCAATTCCGGAAATACTTTTTGCACTTCTTGAGCAATCAAACCATAATGTTTTTGTTTCAAATCAATATCGCTACTGAAGTGCGGTGTTTTAACTACGGTGGTGTCTTGTACTATGACATCTTCTACTTGTTTCCATTGAAACTGAATAGGATGCAAATATTTTACTTTTTGTAACGAACCTGCTTTTATTCCCGTTATATTCGTTTTAAGACGAATGTCTGATGTTTGATTGGACGTTGTATATGTTAAGTGTCCATTCACATGTGTTCTTCCTCGAAAGTATCCCGCGAATCGTTCAGAAAGTTGCTCTGTGGTTCCGTCTGTAGTTCCATATAATCCAGCCCCATATTCTTCTCCGCTTTTGAGTGTGCCAAGTACTCCATAATTTTTTCCTATGGTTGATCCGGTTGCAATACCATACACACCTATCATAGGAATACTCGAACTTGCAATACTAGCTTCACCCTTTACACCTATCAATGAGCCACCAGCCCCTGTGCAATAACCGTAAATTGAACACTTTGTTCCATGGTTTCCCCAATTTACAGAAGAATAGACACCATACTGATTAGAACCTCCTTGTCCGGAACTATAGACATACATTTTAGCATTTCCCATGCCTGCTCCACCGACAGACAAAAATGACTTGGGCTCTACGTTCTCGTCAAGATGTACTCCCACATTACCATTTTCGAGAACGGTTAATTGTGCGTTTACTTTTGAAAAAGGGAAACAAATGAGTATTCCAAATACTCCTAGAACAAATTTTTTATTCATAATTTTATTTAAATATATTAGTGCATTAATTACGGCTGCAAAGGTAATACATTTTTTCTTTAAATGCAAATATTTGCACAAAAAAATCCTCTCTTTTTCTTCAACGTCTCGTATCCGAGACCATCTTAACTCTTTAACGTTTGCACAACAAACCATTTTAACTCTTTAACGTCGCTTTGCGACCATATTGACAAAAAAAAGCAAAAAAAATTTGCGTATTTGAATTAAAAGCTGTATCTTTGCGCACTTTTTGTGTGCACCCGTGTGTACACGGGCATTCGTTTGCGTGCATATGATAGAATATATAAAAGGTAAACTGACAGAATTGAATCCCACGGCAGCGGTACTGGAAGCCGCAGGCGTGGGATATAGTATAGCCATCACACTACCTACCTACTCCGCCCTGGTGGGAAAAGAGGCATCAACCGACAGCCAACAGAATTCAGAAGGTGAGACTGTGAAACTGTACACCACTGAGATTATTCGCGAGGACACACACGAGTTGTACGGATTCACCGACCGCGGCGAACGCGCGCTGTTTGAGATGCTGATGACCGTCAGCGGCGTGGGCGCTGCCACGGCACGCATGATCATGTCCGCCTTCACCGCCGAAGAATTGCGAACACTGATTGCTACCGGCAACGCCAAGGCGATGGCAAAAGTGAAAGGATTGGGACCGAAAACCGCGCAGCGTATCATCGTTGACCTGAAGGACAAGGCTATCAAACTAGAGCTTTCGGACGTCAGCAGTCAGCCGTCAGACATGCTCTTTGAAGAAGAGAACGGCACGCGCGCAGAAGCCATCAGCGCACTGACAATGCTGGGATTTGCTGCGGCTGCAAGCGGCAAAGCGGTGGACAAGATTCTGAAGAACGACCCGAAGATGAAAGTGGAGGCCGTCATCAGAGAGGCGCTGAAGATGCTCTGATAAACCGCTACGCTCAAAGAAGAAAGATTGCTTACGCTCAAAAACAAAAGAAAAGATTGATTTTGATTAAACGGATTATATCTATATCATTAGTTCTGTTGCTACTGCTGCCGGTAACGGCGGTGGATTCTTTTGCGCAGAATAAGCCCAAGACGCTGAAGGAACTGATTGCCGAGGAGAAAGCGCAAAAAGAGAAAGAGAAAGCAGAGAAAGAGGCGAGAGAAAAGAAAAATTCTTCAGCCTCCGGCCTACAGTCCTCAAACGGCAATGCCACTGATCCGGAAGAAGCCGCAGACTTGGTTACGGAGGTGGATACTGCCATCTGGGCACCTACTCAGGTGAAACAGTTAGGCGCACAGAACTACGGCGAGTTGGTTCAGCCTACCTCTTCGTTAGACCTGCGCGACCCGGCCAACGTGACTACTTCGGTAGAATACAACCCGACAACCGGATGCTACACAATCCGCACTAAGATGGGTGACACCGACATCACCACACCATACCTACTGACGCAGGACGAGTACAACAAGTACGCCGAGCGACAGTTGATGCGAAAATACTGGCAACAGAAGATAGGCGAAGTCGAGCACAACAACGAGAAGAAGTTCGACATCACCGACATGAAGTTCGACATAGGTCCGGCCGACAAAGTGTTCGGCCCGGGCGGTGTGCAACTGAAGATGCAGGGTTCGGCAGAACTGAAGTTCGCATTCAAGCATCAGTATATAGCCAATCCGTCTCTGACCCTACGCGCGCGAAACAATAATATTTTTGACTTCGACGAGAAGATTCAGGCGAGCGTACAAGGTAAGGTGGGTTCACGACTCAATTTCAACCTGTCGTACAACACCGAAGCTTCGTTCTCGTTCGACCAACAGAACATGAAGCTGAACTACAAGGGCGAAGAAGACGATATCATACAGAGCATCGAAGGCGGTAACGTGTCGATGGACCTGCCCAGTTCGCTGATACGCGGTAGCAAAGCCTTGATCGGTATCAAGACTAACCTGAAGTTCGGCAAACTGAAGATCCAGGCTCTTGTTTCGCAACAGAAAAGCGAATCGCAGACCGTCAGCAGTAGAGGCGGCGCGCAGATGACTAAGTTCGACATCAGCGGCGACAATTATGACGAGAACCGCCATTTCTTCCTGAGCCATTTCTTCCGCGACCACTACGAGCAATCCATGCAGAGCGTGCCATACATTGCCAGCGGCATACAGATCAATAAGATTGAGGTATGGGTTACCAACAAGCGCGGCAACTATGACCAGGCACGTAACATTGTGGCATTCACCGACTTAGGCGAAAGCAGCGACCACACACTGATCGATTGGGGGGGCGCACCTAGTGCTGCTCCGGAAAACAAGGGCAACGGATTGTATGCTGCCATTCGCGGAACAGAATTCCGCAACATCCAGCAAACAAGCACGGCACTGGAGAACCTGAACGGAACGGGTTTTGAGGGCGGTACGGACTACGAGAAAGTGGAGAGTGCGCGCCTGCTGACCAGCAGCGAATATACGCTGAACAGCGCGCTGGGTTATATATCGCTCAAATCGGCGCTGAACCAAGACGAAGTACTGGCTGTAGCCTACGAGTATACCTACAACGGCCAAGTCTATCAGGTCGGCGAATTCTCCACCGACGGTAGCGAAGAACTGCGCGCGCCTAACGCGCTGGCACTCAAGCTTCTGAAATCGACTGCCAATGCGCCGGGCAAAAAGAATCGCGGCACATGGGACCTGATGATGAAGAACATCTATTCATTAGGCGCAACCAGCATCAATAGCGACAAATTCGAACTGTACGTCACCTACCGCAACGACTCGGTGGGTACGGACATGCAATACCTGAACGAAGGACCTATCAGCGGCAAGCAGTTGATTCGCGTCATGAATCTGGACCGTTTGGACCAAAAGAACAATGCACACCCTGACGGACGCTTCGACTTCATCGAGGGACTTACTATCTATGCCAACAACGGTAGGATCATCTTCCCTGTTCTGGAACCGTTCGGTAGCCACTTGGCCAACGCATTGGGCAACGACCCTGCACTGACCAAGAAATACTGCTTCCAGGAACTGTACGACTCCACACTGGTGGTGGCACAAGAGTTGAGCGAGAAGAACAAGTTCCACCTGACGGGTAAATACAAGGGAACCAACGGCAGTGAGATACGCCTGGGGGCCATGAACGTGCCGCGCGGTTCGGTCACTGTGACTGCCGGTGGTGCAACGCTGATTGAGAACGTCGATTATACCGTCGATTATACGATGGGAACCGTGACCATCCTGAATCAGTCTATTCTGGAGTCGGGAACCAATGTCGATGTCAAACTGGAGAACCAGAGCACCTTCTCGATGCAAACCAAATCGCTCTTCGGCGCACACCTGGAATACGAGTTTACCAAAGATCTGGTTGTCGGCGGTACTATCATGCACCTGCGCGAGCGCCCGCTTACAACTAAGGTCAACACGGGTTCGGAGCCTCTGGCCAATACCATCTGGGGTGTTAACGGTAGTTGGAAGACCGAGATGCAATGGCTGACCAACGCTATCGACAAGATTCCTTGGATTACCGCAACGGCTCCTTCTACCTTCCAGATCAATGCCGAGTTTGCGCACTTGATTCCGGGCCACACGCGCGATGTGGGTGCGGTCGGTACAGCGTATATAGATGATTTTGAGAGCACTACAACCAATATCGACGTACACTACCCGAGTTATTGGTACCTGGCTTCTACACCGGCCGTTTTCGACGAGGCTAAACTGATAAACAACACCGATTACAACAAAAACCGCGCTCTGATGGCATGGTACTCGGTTGACCCTATCTTCGGTTACCCGCAGACCAATACGCCTATACATATCAAGAACGACCTGGCTGCACTGAGTGACCACCGTACGCGTATCGTTTATATGGACGAGATCTATCCTAACCGCGGGGAAGCCAGCAACGTAGATACCAAATTGCCTATTCTGAACCTCTCGTTCTACCCCGAGGAACGCGGACAATACAATGTCTCCGCCGGCGAAATAGGCGCAGACGGCAAGTTGACCAACCCGAAGAAACGTTGGGGCGGTCTGATGCGCCGTTTGGACAATACGGACTTCGAGAAATCCAATATCGAGTATATCGAGTTCTGGATGATGGACCCGGCACTGACTAACCCGGACGGCTACGACGGCGAACTGTACATCAACCTGGGTGACATCAGCGAGGATATCTTGCGCGACGGAAAGAAAGCATTTGAGCACGGTCTGCCTGTTTCGGATGGTGATAAAGGACGTCTCGACTCTACTATCTGGGGATACGTACCGCGTACAACCAGTACGGTGGTAGCATTCAGCAATGAGGCAGGTGCACGCAAACGCCAAGACGTCGGTCTGAACGGTTTGAGCAGCGAGCAAGAGAAGAACTGGCCTGCATACAAGCAATATGTCGACGAATTGCAAAGCAAAGTGTCGGCAGACGTATGGAACGCATGGTTGAATGACCGGTTCTCGCCTATCAACGACCCGGCGGGTGATAATTTCCACTATTACCGCGGTAGCGACTATGACGAAGAGGAAGTGAGCATTCTGAACCGATACAAGCACTTCAACGGAACAGAAGGCAACTCGCCGGACACCGAGTCGCAGAACGAAACATACGGTACTGCGTCCACGCTAACGCCTGATGTAGAGGATATCAACCTTGACAATACGCTGAACGAGTACGAGAAATACTATCAGTACAAGGTTATTCTGCGCCCGGACATGATGGTAGTGGGTCGTCAGAACATCGTCAATACCCAAGTGAGCGAAGTGCCGCTGCGTAACGGCAACAAGGAGTACGTGACATGGTATCAGTTCAAGATTCCATTGCGTGGTGATAGTGCGGCGGTACAGAAGATCGGTTCGATACGCAACTGGAAATCCATCCGCTTCATGCGTCTCTACATGACCGGATGTGAGCACGAGACACATGTGCGTTTGGCTACTTTGGACTTGGTTCGCGGCGATTGGCGTCAGTATACACGCGACCTGGCTCCGATAGGCACACCGGTTAACCCGAGTGCGTCTCTCAGTGTGCAGTCTGTCAACATCGAGGAGAACAGCTTCCGTACGCCGGTCAGCTATGTATTGCCTCCGGGCATAACCCGTCAGACCGACCCGGGCCAGGCACAACTGATTTCTCAGAACGAAAGAGCAATGGTTCTGCGCGTGATGAACCTGAGTCATGGCGACGCACGCGCTATGTACAAGAATACCAACTACGACATGCGCCAATACAAGAACCTGCAGATGTTCGTTCACGCTGAGCAGTTGAGCGCTGCCGATCCCGAACTGAAAGACGGAGACCTGAGCTGCTTCATTCGTTTGGGTAGCGATTTGCGCAACAATTACTACGAATATGAGATTCCGTTGCGATTAACTGAACCGGGAGAATACCGTAGCGAAAACGAGGCAGACCGTAAGGCGGTATGGCCCGAAGAGAATATGTTCGACTTCCCGCTGGAAGTGCTGACCAAAGCCAAGAGTGCCCGCAATCGTGCCAAACGCGCAGGTACCGATGGCGTTAGCAATACCATTCCGTACGTTACCTATGACGAAGACCACAAGATCACGGTAATGGGTAACCCGACATTGGAGGATGTATCATCCATCATGATCGGTATCCGCAACATCAGTGAGAATGGACACGAAGCAAGCGGTGAAGTATGGGTCAACGAATTGCGCCTGAGCCAGTTTAACGAACAAGGCGGTGTGGCTGCTATGGCTAACGCTTCGCTCGCCGTCAGCGATATTGCGCAAGTGAATGTAGCGGGTCGCTTGGAAACCGCAGGCTACGGTTCTATCGAATCGAACGTGCTGGATAGAAACATGGACAACTCATACCAGTTGAGCGTGAGTGCCGCACTGGAAGGAGGTCGTCTCTTCCCGGAGAAGGCAAAAATACAAATGCCTCTCTACGTGTCATATAGCAACGAGACCACATCGCCGGACTACGACCCGCTGGATACGGATATCAAACTCGCTGAGACGCTGAACAACTACGAGACCAAGGAGGAACGCGACAGCGTCAAACAGATGTCCAACACCGTACATGAGTCCACTTCGTTCTCCATGTCCAACTTCAAGATAAATATCCACTCCAAGAAGAAAGATATGTTCTACGACCCGGCTAACTTCTCTGTATCGGCTTCGTACAACAAGCAGTTAGAGCACTCGCCGGAGATGGAGACTAACTACACAACGGATCACAAAGGTTCGTTCCAATACTCCTACAACTTCAACCCGAAGCCGTGGGAACCGTTCAGCAAGGTAGAGAAACTGCAGAAAGTGAAGTTCCTGAAGGAGATGAACTTCTACTATCTGCCGCAGTCATGGGCATTCAATACCAATATGCACCGTACGTTCAGCCATATGAAGATGCGCGACCTGACAGGCTCCATCGGATTCGATCCGAAAAACGACCTGACGTATAGTAAAGACTTCACATGGGACAGAAACGTAGATATCAAGTATGACCTGACTAAGAACATCAAGTTCTCGTTCCAATCTGCATACAATGGTATTGTTGACGAAGGAAAATACACACCGGAGATACTGAACGGGCGCTACTATGATGAGAAATTCATCAACGACGAATACCAGGCGTGGAGAGACACCATAACACGCTCCTTTGGAGGTTGGGGCAAGCCGTATAGTTACCAACAAGTCTTCACCGCCAGTTGGACTGTGCCGTTCAACCGTCTGTATCTGGACGCTCTGAACGCTATCGCTTCGTACAACGCCGACTACAAATGGAATCGTACGGCTTCTTCCACATCCGGCCAAGACCTCGGCAACACCATCAGCAGCACACAAACATGGCAAGTGGACGGAGGTATCAATTTTGAGACATGGTACAACAAGTCGAAATACTGGAAGTCCATGACCCAACGCTATACCGGTCGTGGCAGCAGAAAGAACTTCAAGGCAAAGACTTACACGCAGAACTTCGTTCTGGAGAAGGGCAAAGATATAGAGATCAACCACCGACTGAATAGCGAGTTGCTGACTGTCAACGTAACCGATAGCGCAGGAAAAACTATCCCTGTTACATTCAAGACAAACAGCAACACCAAAATCACCATCACGCCAAAGGCGAGCGGAAGAGCCACAGTCACCGTTACCACGCGCGACCCGAACCAACGCACTCCGCTGCAAGTGACTGGCGATATGTTTGCATATCTGGGAACTATGTTCCGCCGTATACAAGTGACCTATCGCGAAACCAACTCTATGAGTTTGCCGGGCTTCAGATTGGATTCGTCAAAAGTAGCATCAAACGTCTTCTTCATGGGACAACAACACATGACAAACGGTCTGGATGCACCGGGATATGACTTCGCCTTCGGTTTCATACCGAACAACATGGTTCAACGCGCCAAAGAGAATGGATGGTTGTCGGGCGATACCAGCGTCGTACAACCGGCTACACGCGCCCACACAAGCGACTTGGATATTAAGGTGACATTGGAACCGCTGCCGGGACTGAAGATTCAACTGAACGGCAAGCGCCATTTTGCGCAATCGAGTTCAATCATCTATACCTACGACCACCTGCAGGAGACCATGACGGGTTCGTTCAATATCACACAATGCGCTTTGGGAACAATGTTCAGCCGCGTAGGCAAGCAGGACGAGAACTTCGCCAACGCTACGTACGAACAGTTCCTCGCTAACCGCGACCTGCTGACCCAACGCGTACAACAGTCGTACGAGGGTTCAACATTGCCTGATGCAGGATTTCTGAGCAAAACCCTCTTTGCGGGACAGACCTATGATCCGAATAAGCATGGACGCGTAAGCAGCAACTCGGCCGATGTTTTGGTTCCCGCCTTCCTGGCTGCCTACACCGGACGCGATGCAAGCAAGATGGATCTGAACCCGTTCCTCGGCATATTGAAGATTCTGCCTAACTGGAGTGTCACATATGACGGTCTGGGC